>CAINEG010000067.1 GCA_903847655.1 uncultured Bacteroidota bacterium | reverse complement strand
GTACAAGCAAAGTTCTCAAACAGTACTACCTACAATTTCTGATGATTTAAAAGCAGGTGCTACCAAGGCAACCATCTTTGCATTATTGGCTATTTGTTTATACATCTTTATCCGTTTCCGTGATTGGAGATATTCTTTAGGAACCATCTTCTCTTTATTACATGATGTATTGGTCACCTTGATTGTATTTAGTTTCTTAAGAAAAGTGGTGCCTTTCCCATTAGAGATTGACCAGCACTTTATTGCAGCGGTCTTAACCGTAATTGGTTTCTCTATGAACGATACCGTAATTGTTTATGACCGTATTCGTGAGGACAGCCAAATTATGAAAGGCGCAGACAATGCCTCTATCATTAACAAGGCCATCAACCAAACATTGAGTCGTACCATTATGACCTCTTTAACTGTATTCTTAACCATCTTAATCTTATTCATCTTTGGTGGAGAAGTAACAAGAGGTTTTGCATTCGCTATGTTAATTGGAGTAATCACTGGTACCTACTCTTCTATCTTCGTTGCTGCTCCAGTATTGGTAGATTTCTCAAAAAGCAAACCATTAGGACGCGCCGAAAAGAAAAGATAATTCTACTATGAATTGATATAAAAAAAGCCCCCCGTATACTCGGGGGGCTTTTTTGTTGGTTCAATAAAAATTTATAATGCTCGAATAAGTATTCTATTCTATAATTTTAAACCGCAAATGAAGTACCACATCCACAGGTACTAGACGCATTGGGGTTATTAAAAGTAAATCCACGACTATTTAAGCCACCTTGCCAATCAATTTGCATACCGTATAAATATATTTGATGCGCTGCTTCCATGCAACAAGGGATGCCTTCAAAATTAAAAAGCTCGTCTTCTGCTTTAGGAATATCAAAGCCCAAAATATAGGTCATGCCACTGCAACCACCCCCTTTCACGCCTACTTTAAGTCTTTGTTGTTGATCAAAATCGGGTTCGGCCATCAAACGATGAATTTCAGCAATGGCTCCTTCTGTAAATGATACGGGTGTACCTAAGGAAGTTGTTGAAGCAATAGTGTTTGACATAGTATGAATTTAATAGTACAAAAGTACAAATTATAGCTGATCTTGGCTAGAAAGCATCTTTCGAAAATAGAAATAATTGAAGGCCTACTCTTTAAATTTTCGTAAATTTAAGGATGGAAAAAGGGGCTAAAAAAACGGACAGTGGCATCGACATCAAAAAGGTCTACACCATCAAAGATTTACCAGATAATTTGAATGGTGATTTGCTGCCAGGTGAGTTCCCCTATACGCGTGGGGTGCAAGCTGATATGTACCGTGGTAAATTATGGACGATGCGCCAGTACGCTGGTTTTTCCACTGCAGAAGAAAGCAATAAGAGATACCATTTTTTATTAGGCCAAGGAGTGATGGGCTTAAGTGTTGCCTTTGATCTACCTACTCAAATTGGTTATGATGCGGATGATGCTTTAGCGGAAGGAGAAGTAGGCAAAGTGGGTGTATCCATTTGTTCTTTAGAAGACATGGAAATTTTATTCAAAGACATTCCTTTGGATAAAATAAGTACTTCGATGACCATCAATTCTACTGCATTTATTTTATTGGCCTTCTATGTTGCCTTGGCTAAAAAAAGAGGTACTGCCTTAGATCAATTGACTGGCACCATACAAAATGATATTTTAAAAGAATACGCAGCCAGAGGTACTTATATTTATCCGCCCAAACCATCGATGCGTATTATAACAGATATTTTTGAATACTGTGGATTGCATTTACCTAAATGGAACAGTATTTCAATATCTGGTTATCATATTAGAGAAGCTGGTAGTACTGCAGTGCAAGAAATAGCATTTACCTTGAGCAATGGCAAGGCCTATGTAGAAGCAGCCAAAGCAAAAGGTTTAGACATCAATGTATTTGGTAAAAGACTTTCCTTTTTCTTTAATGCACATAATAATTTATTTGAAGAGGTAGCCAAATTTAGAGCCGCTAGAAAAATCTGGGCGCAGATGATGAAGGATTTAGGTGCCACCGATGAAAAAGCTTTGATGCTCCGCTTTCATACACAAACGGGTGGCGCTACCCTTACTGCGCAACAACCGCTGAACAATATTAGTAGAGTCACCATCCAAACCATTGCAGCCGTCTTGGGTGGTACACAAAGTTTACATACCAATGGCTATGATGAAGCCTTGGGCCTACCTACCGAAAATGCGGCCAGTATTGCACTTCGAACCCAACAAGTTGTGGCTTTTGAAAGTGGCATTGCTGACAGCGCAGATCCGCTCGCAGGAAGTTATTTCGTAGAAAACTTAACCAATGAGATGGAAGAAAAAGCACTGGCCTTAATCAAACAAATTGATGAGATGGGTGGCAGTGTGCCTGCGATTGAAAATGGGTTTATGCAAAACAAAATTGCGGAGAGTGCTTATGCTTATCAAAAGGCTATTGAGTCAAAAGAAAAAATCATCGTGGGGGTCAATGAATTTCAATCGGACAATACCGAGAAAATTCCTATCATGAGAATCAATGAAGCCATTAGAATTGCACAAATTGAAAAAATAAAAATATTAAAAGCAACACGTGATCAAAATAAAGTCAATGCCTGTCTAAAAAATATCAAAGATACCGCATCCTCTTCCAATAATTTAATGCCTTCTGTTATAGAAGCCGTTGAACATCATTGCACTTTAGGAGAAATTGCTGGCGTGCTTAGAGCTGTTTTTGGAGAATACCAAGCTTAATCAATCATTACCATCCAATATTTAATACAATAAAACCATAAATTATTACCATGAGAAAAATTTGTTTAATCGCCTTTGGTTTACTGCTCACCATTATAGAATTAAATGCTCAGGACTTGCCGAAAAATTATACTCAATTAGTCAAAGAGGTAGAACCAGAATTGATTAGCTGGAGAAGACATTTTCATGAAAATCCTGAACTCTCTAACCGTGAATACAATACGGGTAAATACATTGCAGATTATTTAAAAACTTTGGGACTTGAAGTACAATATCCTGTTGCCAAAACTGGTGTAGTAGCCATTTTAAAAGGAGGAAAACCAGGCCCAGTAGTTGCTTTAAGAGCAGACATTGATGCCTTGCCTGTCACCGAAAGAACGCCTATTGCATTTGCTTCTAAAGTGACTGCCGATTTTGCTGGACAAAAAGTGGGGGTAAGTCATGCCTGTGGTCATGATTCACATATATCTATTTTAATGGCCACCGCTAAGGTTTTAACATCGATGCAAAAAGAGATGCCTGGTACAGTTGTATTTTTATTTCAACCTGCGGAAGAAGGCCCACCAGGTGAAGAAGAAGGTGGTGCTCCTTTGATGATCAAAGAAGGTGCTTTAGACCATCCTAAAGTGGAGGCAGTTTTTGGTTTACATATCGAAGCACAATTACCTGTTGGAACAATTGGGTATAAAGCTGGCGCTTTTATGGCTTCTTCTGATTGGTTCACCATTAAAGTAAACGGCAAAGGAAGTCATGGCTCACAACCTTGGGGTGGCGTGGATCCTATTGCTGCTAGTGCACAAATCATTGAAGGATTACAACATATTGTGAGTAGACAAATGGATTTGACCAAGGCACCCTTGGTGATTACCGTGGGCACCATCAATAGTGGCGTACGTTCTAATATCATACCTGAAACAGCCGTAATGACTGGTACCATCAGAACCTTGGATAGTGAAATGCAAAAAGAGGTACATCAAAGAATTAAAAATACAGTAAAAGCCATTGCAGCAAGTTCTGGCGCTACTGCAGACGTAAATATAGATACTAAAACACTAGTGACTTACAACGATCCAGCCTTGGTTAAAAAAACCAGCGCTTCATTAATGAAGGCTGCTGGAGGAGAAAATAATATTATTGAAACTACTTGGCAAACAGGTGCTGAAGACTTTTCATATTATACAGAAAAAGCGCCAAGTTTCTTTTTCTATTTAGGAGGAATGCCTAAAGGGAAAAATGTGAATGAAGTAGCCTCCCACCATACACCCGATCTTTATATCGACGAGTCT
>CAINEG010000066.1 GCA_903847655.1 uncultured Bacteroidota bacterium | reverse complement strand
CACTTTGATGTAAGTGATTGAAGATGGCAAAAAATGCATCCTGAGATTTTTCGGCTCTGTTAAAGAATTGAACGTCATCTATAATTAAGACATCTATTAATTGATAAAAATGAATAAAGTCATTAATGGCATTGTTACGGCTATGGTCTTGAAACTGATTGATGAATTTTTCGGAACTCACATACAAAACCACCTTATTTGGATGAATGCGTTTAACATCATTTCCAATGGCTTGGGCCAAATGTGTTTTTCCTAGTCCAACCCCTCCATATATTACTAATGGATTAAAAGAATTAGCGCCTGGCTTTTCTGCCACAGTTTTGCCCGCACGACGCGCCACCCTATTGCAATCCCCTTCAATAAAGGAATCAAATAGGTAATTATGGTTCAACTGAGGGTCAATTTGCATCTTTTTCAACCCTGGAATCACAAAAGGATTCTTCACTGGGTTGTCAATCACTAACGGGAAGTTCATCTCGTTGTTATTGTAGGTTTTCATACCACTGGCAGGCACATCCATGGAACCTTTTTTGTTGTTTCCACTGTCCACCATGATACGATACTCTAGTCTAGCTTCTTTGCCTAGTTCACGTTTCAAAGTCTTAGCTAAAAGGTTAACGTAATGCTCTTCGATGTATTCGTAAAAAAATTGGCTTGGCACTTGGATCATCAAAACATTGTCTTTTAAATCAACTGGCTGAATAGGTTCAAACCAAGTTTTAAAATGCTGCCATTCGACAATATCCTTAATTATTTTTAAGCAATTACTCCAAATTAAATCTGCGCTCTTAGCCATCTTACTTTCTTGCTCTTTGTATTTTTATAAAAGGGTACCAACTAGGTTCCAATTCTGGATTAAGGAATTGTTAACCGGAATGCGAATATGACGACTTATTGTTGAAAAAAAAACTTTTTTGTTTCCTTTTTTTTACATGTCCCCAAAACCCTACAAACCACGTCTTTTCTACCCCCTAATCAGGCGTTCAAGATATATCCTTTTTCTTAAAAAGGCTTAGTTATCCACTTATTTTTTAAAGTATTTTTTTTGCTAAAAACTAATACTTATTTGCTTTTGAGCCGAGCCACTTCCATTTCACCTTTAAATACTACCTTTACTCACTTAATTAAAACTATGAGCTACGAATTAACAGGCAAATTGATTGCCAAATACGAAATCATTCAGAGGAAAGAAACCTTCAAAACAAGGGAATTTGTGATTGAAAAAACCGATGATATCAACGGAAAAACCATCACAAATTATGTTAAATTTCAATGTGTACAGGACCGTACAGCCTTACCTGACCGCTTTAACCTAGGCGATACCGTAAAAGTACTCTTTAATATAAAGGGGTCTAAGTGGAATAAAGATGGCAAGGACAATTATATCACCAATTTAGATGCTTGGCGTATGGAAGCAGTGGCCTTGGGTGGCAATACAGCTCCTACTGAAACAAGTACTTATTTTGATATTCCTGTCAACGAATCAGGGGACGACCTACCCTTTTAGTTGAATTCCCCTATTGGGGTATTACTATATTAATGAAAGCATTTTTTTAGGATAAACACCTAACCCATGCAAACGATTATACAAATACGACTTAAGCCCTCCGAAGCGGCTGAAAATTCCAGCCTTTTAAAGGCTATTGGTCAAATTACAGGCCAAGCCCTTGAAATCATCAAAGGCTACCATATCCTTAAAAAATCGATTGATGCCCGAAGCCGACAACAAATTTGGGTCAACCTAAGCATCGTCGTTTTTATCAATGAGCCGCCAAGCCATCGTTTTGCCCAAGCCCTTCATTTTCCCATTCTTCCAAGCTCCGCAAAAGAAGTCATTATTATAGGTGCCGGACCTGCCGGTTTATTTGCCGCCCTTGAATGTATTCAACTAGGCTTAAGACCTATTATCATAGAGAGAGGTAAAGATGTTCGAGCCCGAAGACGAGATTTGGCTAGTTTAAATAAAGAAGGCATTGTTAACCCAGAAAGTAATTATTGTTTTGGTGAAGGAGGCGCAGGTACCTATAGCGATGGAAAATTATACACAAGAAGTAATAAGCGTGGCAACATCGATAAAATATTAAGGTTCTTTTACCAGTTTGGCGCCGATGAAAATATTTTATACGAAGCGCATCCGCATATTGGTACGAATAAACTACCACATATTATTACTGCCATGCGTGAACAAATTGAAGCAAGTGGCGGTAAAGTTTTATTTGAAAAAAAATTAGTAGACTTTGTCATTGAAAAAGAGTCCATTCAAGAAATTATTACGGCAGATGGTGATCGAATGAAAGCTGCTGCCTATATTTTAGCCACGGGTCATTCTGCACGAGATATATTTACTTTATTATTTGAAAAAAATAT
>CAINEG010000065.1 GCA_903847655.1 uncultured Bacteroidota bacterium | reverse complement strand
CCGTGGTCTTTAAATTAACTTATTGGTGGAATTAAAATATAAATTAACCTTAAAACAATAAAAATGAAAAAGTATTCATTATTGATTTTGCTTTTACTAGTTGGATGGATGCAAATGAGCGCAGCGGTTCGCTTGCCTAATATCATTGGCTCGCATATGGTATTGCAACAGAAATCTTCTGTTAAAATTTGGGGCTGGGCGGGTCCTTCTGAAAAAGTAACTATTAAAACCAATTGGGACAATGCCAGTTATGAAGCCATCACCAGCAATGGGGCTAAATGGGAAGCCAGCATTAAGACACCTGCAGCAGGTGGCCCTTATCAAATTACCATTAGCGCTAGCAATACCATTGTTTTAGAAGATGTATTGATTGGTGAAGTTTGGGTTTGTAGTGGACAAAGCAATATGGAATGGTCTGGAGACCAAGGTTTGAAAGAAACTTTAGACGAAGCCCCTAATGCAAACAATCAATCTATTCGATTTTTTTATGTAGCCAAATCAACGGCTAATTTTCCACAAGACAATCTAGAAGGAAAATGGATGGTATGTTCGCCAGAAGAAATGAAACATTTTAGTGCCATTGGCTATTTCTTTGGTAAAAATTTAAATCAAACATTAAATAGCCCTGTAGGTTTGATCAATTCAAATTGGGGCGGTACCCCTGCAGAAACATGGACCCCAGACTATGTCATCAACAATGATGCGATCATAAAAAAAGGGGCAGATTCTTTGAATGAAGCAGCCTGGTGGCCGCATAAAGCTGCTAAGGCTTACAATGCCATGATTTATCCATTAACCAATTTTTCTATTGCGGGTGTGCTTTGGTATCAAGGCGAAAGCAATACCGGTACCCATTTTGCTTATGAAAAATTATTTACCGGAATGATAGATGCATGGAGACATCATTGGAATCAAAATTTTCCATTTTATTTTGTTCAAATTGCGCCGTTCACTTATGGCAATCAACATGTGGGTGCTTTATTAAGAGAAGCCCAAACAAAAGCAGCCAATCACAGCGGTACTGGCATGGTGGTGATTACAGATTTAATTCCAGATACCACCAATATTCATCCTACACGTAAAATTGAAGTAGCCAAAAGATTAAGCGATTTGGCATTGAACAAAACCTATGGCTTGACTAGCATCGCTTGTCAAAGCCCTATTTATCAATCTCAACAAATAGACAAAGACAAAATCACCATTCAATTTAACAATGCAGCCAATGGATTAGTAGCCAAAGGCCCATCGATTACTTGTTTTGAAATAGCAGGTGCGGATAAAGTTTTTTACCCAGCTCAAGCAAAAATAGAAGGCAGCGCTGTAGTTATTTCTAATAAAAATATTAAAAACCCCATAGCAGTTCGTTTTGCCTTCAACAATACCGATATGCCTAATTTATTTAATAAAGAAGGCTTGCCTGTGAATTTATTTAGAACAGACAACTGGGAAGTGAATACCGATCCAATCAAAAAATAAAATTAATTGAATCAATGAGAAGAGGTAATGTTTTTTATAAATGTTACCTCTTCTTTATTAAAGGGGGTGCCATCCTTTCTAAATACATCATGAAACCAAATACTTGGTTCTGGCGTACCAGGTTTACTTCCCCAAGGAAATATGGTATTGCTTTTCCCACTTACTAAGCCCCAGTTTATAGCAGCTACGTGGTATCTTTTAAAAATAGGTAAATGGGTAATAAATTTACTATTATTGGTTCTAGCCATATACTCTGTACAAATAATAGGACGCCCAAATTTTAGTAAAGTGTCTAAGCCTTTTTTAAGTTCCAAGGTATCACCATAATTATGAAATGTAATGACATCAGAATTGTTAAGTTGATAGGCATTGATCAAAGGTTGTTCATTAAACCAAACACCAGTAGACAAAGGCTGTGCAGGTCTAACAGCCCAAGCCCATTCATACATTTTTTTTAATAAGGGAAGTGAACTTAATCCATAACCACTATTTCCTGGCTCATTGTATAAATCCCATAGTAATATTCTATTGTCCTCTTTGAAGCTGATTAAAATATCTTTTACATATTTTTCCAAATCTCCCCAAGCGTTCGGGTCGTTGTGTATTTTCATCGTAGGACTTCTTACCCATCCTGAATTGTGTACACCCGGCTTAGGGTCTGGTTGTTTTCCCAAATTCGCCTCCGGATTCCAGCAATCATCTAAGATGCAAAAAACTATTTTTATTTTATTTTTTTGTGCAATGGCTAAAAATTGATTCATTCTATTTTTAAAGCCCTTTGCGTCCCCCTTCCAAGCAAGGTCATGTAAATACACGCGCATTACATTCATGCCAATACTGGCAGCCATGCCTAATTCTTTGTTGATGGTGGCTGTATCAAAGGATGCCGCTTGCCACATTTCTAATTGATTGATGGCCGTACTTGGTAAAAAATCGGCGCCCACTAACCATCCTTGTTTTTGATACCACTGGTTGGCTTTTTGCACAGGCCATTTTTTTTGCTGACTAAAGCCAGTAAAACTTATCAAACCAACTATTGCTAATAATATTAATTTTTTCATTTTGCTTATTTAATGTGTTGAATAAATTTAAAGCTTTAATTGCAAATAATTGGTTTCCAATTTTTTTAACTGCTGGCTCAAAGCCTGGTACATTAATTTTTGTTGTGAGGTGGGTGCATAGTCGGCGCCCTGTGTTTGACTTTCAGTGGTTATTGCCAATAATCTTTCTAAAATGCGTGCAGGGTTTCTAAATACATCCATCCTCGCCCCAGTCATGTGCAGATCAAACAATTGTTTTTCTATAGCATATACTTCCTGCTCTTTGGCATTGCTTTCTTTGGTATTTAATGTTAATAAATTGGCTCTTTTGATTTCCATTTGCTCAATCAAAGACAAACAGCTGTGAATGCTGGACAACAATTGTTTACCCAATGCATATTGCGCTTCTATGGCCGCATTGTTTGAATTTAAATTGGGATCGTTGAATACTACTATGTTTTGCTTTTGTACTTGGGCGCCAATTTGTAAAGCCACTGTATAAGTACCTGCCGGCACTTTAATGGGCTCCAATCCAGGTCCAATATTTAAATCATAAATAAACATATTTCTATTGCCAGCAGAATCCAAGTGCAGGTAATTTTTTTGATCAGGAATAGTTTTTAAAACAGGCAGCTCAATGGAAGTATGTGCTAAATTCCAATAGACCCTATTGAATCCTTTTTCTTTGGTGCCAATAATTTTATTGATGGTATCTCCTTTTTGATTTAAAATAATCACCTGTGGATTTTCTTTTACGCTGTCTGCGAGATAATAATTTATACTAGCACCATAAGGAGGATTGCTTCCTGTCACTAAAGAGTTTTCAGTATGAATACCAGTTTTATAATTAAATCGATAAGCTTGCTTGGGTGCCAACAATTCATTTTTATTTTTTGTTTGTGCTTGGCTCCATGCTCTAATGGGCGTGATGTCATCTAAAATATAAAAACCACGACCATAGGTAGCCAATACTAAATCACGAAAGTTTTTTTGAATGGCTATATAATATACAGGTGCGGGTGGTAAATTATTTTTTAATTGCACCCATGTAGCTCCATCGTCTGGACTAATGTACAAGCCATTGTCTGTACCAGCATACAATAAACCTTTTTGTGCTGGATCTTCTTTAATACTATGTACAAAAGAACTATTGCTTGCTGGAATACCTGCCCCTATTGCTTTCCAGGTTTTGCCATAATTACTTGTCTTAAATAAATAAGGTTTGAAATCGCCCAATTGCTGATAAGAAATACTAATGTAAGTAGTGCCTGCCTCAAAGTTGGATGGATCAATACTTCGAATCGTGCCCCAAGGGGCGATGCCTTTGATATTAGCAGATACATTGGTCCAAGTTTTTCCTTCATCTTGTGTTACTTGAATTTGACCATCATTGCTTCCTGTCCATAACACTCCTTGCTTCACTGGAGATTCTGCAATCACATATAATGTACAACCATCAAAAGTCATCAGGTTATCAGAATTCATGCCACCTGAATTTTGTTGATGTGTTTTATCATTGGTGGTTAAATCCGGACTAATAAGACGCCAAGACTTTCCTTTATTAGAAGTTTTATGTACATATTGACTTCCTACATAGACCACGCCTTTCTGATGTTTGGATAAAGCCATAGGGAAATTCCAATGCCAACGATATTTCATATCCGCTGGCGCCCAACCATAGCCTGCTTCTGGCCAAGGTCTTACATCATGCGAATAACCAGTGCGCACATCTGTCACATCCAATCCTCCATCATAACATCCAGACCAAATAATATTATTGTCAAAGGGATCGGGTTGCGCAAAACCACTTTCACATCCACCTACGCCTTCCCATAAACCTAAAGGAATAGAACCTTGCATACTTATGGCTGCAGTGCGATAGGAATAGCCATCTTGTCTATTGCCCATCACATGATAAGGAATGGCATTGTCTACGGCCACATGATACATTTGTGCAATAGGTAAATTGATATTGTCCCAAGTTTGTCCTGCATTAAAACTCATGTTCAAACAACCATCATGAGCCACCATAATTCTTTTGGCATCCTTTGGATCAAACCAAATATCATGATTGTCGCCTCCTGGTTCATAAGAACCTTCGCCATTAAAAGTTTGGCCACCATCTTTTGATTCCATAATGGTCACACAGATGGTATATAATTTATTTTCATCTTGTGAAGAAACGCGCACTCTTGTATAATAAGGCGCACGCTGTGCCATGGAATGGCCTTCATACATCAATTTCCAATTTTCTCCTCCATCCATAGATTTGTATAAGCCTGGTACTTTGTCTTCTACCAATGCATAAATGGTCGATGGATTGCTTTGTGCAAAATCGATGGATGTTTTACCGACTGGATGATGGACTCCGCCTGGCAAACCATTTTGCATGGGTTTCCAAGTTTTACCACCATCATTGGTTTTATAAAAACCACTGCCTGGTCCACCACTATTTAAGTTCCATGTTTTAAGTGCTACCTGCCACATGGCGGCTACTAAATTTTTAGGGTCTTTTGAATTTAAAGACAAATCGATGCAGCCTGTATTTTCATCTACAAATAAAATTCTTTCCCAACTTTCCCCTCCATTGATGGTTTTATAAACCCCTCTTTCTTGTTGAGGCCCATGCATATGTCCCATCGCAGCTACATAAACAATATTGGTATCGGTAGGATCTACAATAACTTTACTAATTAAAACTGTTTCTTTTAATCCCTTATTTTTCCAAGTTTTACCACCATCACTAGATTTATAAATACCATTTCCATTGGCATGTGCAGGACGTATTACAAAAGTTTCTCCTGTACCAGCCCAAACCTGCTGAGGATTTAGTGCTGAAATAGCCAAGGCCCCAATGGAAGAATTGTCCATCTCATCAAAAATAGGCTTCCAATGCACCCCTGCATCCGTAGTTTTAAAAATGCCCCCGGATGCTGCGCCCACATAGGATACCATTGGGTTTCCAGGCTCCCCTACTACTGCAATGGCCCTATTGCCGTCGGGTCCAATAAATCTAAACGGAAGGGCAGAAAACAAGGAGGTACTGTTATTCTGTGCCAAGACCATCAAGCAAAAGCTTAAACTTAAAAAAGTAAAAAATATTTTTTTCATGCTAAAAATTAAATGGAAGTAAGTGAATCAATAGTTGAATTTAATAAATATAACTGGTGCGCACAAACTCAAATAAACAAAGAATTTTTATTTGTATATTTATTGTGAAAAATATTCAATATGGACAAGCTGTATAAAAAATTAACCGCATTATTTTTACTTTTAGTAGCCGTTTTATTTTCAAACAATGCAAAGGCACAAGTAGATCCTGCTTTATTGACAGGATTAAAATATAGAATGATTGGACCACATAGAGGAGGAAGAACTGTCGGCATCACTGGGGTGAACAACGAACCCAATGTTTTTTATATGGGGGTGAACAATGGGGGTGTTTGGAAAACCAACGATTTTGGGCATACCTGGAAACCCATTTTTGATGCTGAGAACACTGGTTCTGTAGGAGATGTAGCAGTGGCCCCTTCCAATTCAAATGTAATTTATGTAGGAAGTGGGGAAGGCATTCAGCGTCCGGATTTATCCATTGGCAATGGATTGTATAAATCTACCGATGCAGGTGCCACATGGACGAATTTAGGTTTACATGATGCACAACAAATTGGCGGCATCAGTATTGATCCCAACAATGAAAATAGAATTTTTGTAGCAGTCCTTGGACATCCTTATGGGCCCAATAAAGAACGTGGCGTGTATAGAAGTGTAGATGGAGGAAAAACATTGGAACAAGTTTTATACCTCAATGAAAACACAGGAGCTGTTCAAGTATTGGTCGATCCCAATCATCCCAATATTGTATTTGCCACCTTATGGGCTGCAAGACAAGGCCCATGGGAAAATGGGGAATGGGATGGCGTAGAAAGTGGTTTGTATAAATCAAAAGATGGCGGTACTACTTGGAATAAAATTAATGGTGGACTGCCCACTACTACACAAGATGGATTAGGAAGAATTGGATTTACCATCGCACCTAGCAATTCCAATAGAATGTATGCAACGGTAGATGCCCAAAAAAATGGAGGTGTTTACAGAAGTGATGATGCAGGTGAAAATTGGT
Source organism: uncultured Bacteroidota bacterium (assembly GCA_903847655.1). Next base: position 9,552 of record CAINEG010000065.1, on the reverse strand, counting down.
ATTTGCTTACCAGTGATAGCAGGTATTGGGGAAGAGGAAGTGATTTTGCAGAAGTAAAAACTGATCCCAAAAACGAAGACCTTGTTTATTCAGCCAATGTGGTGGTATGGAAATCAAAAGATGGAGGAAAAAATTGGGAAGGCATCAAGGGAGCTCCAGGTGGAGATGATTATCACCGTATTTGGATCAATCCAAACAATACTCAAATTATGGCCATTGCTTTAGACCAAGGCGCCACCATTACTGTCAATGGTGGTGAAACATTTTCTAGCTGGTACAATCAAGCCACTGCTCAGTTTTATCATGTAAGCACTGATAATGCATTCCCTTACAATGTATACGGAGGTCAACAAGAAAGTGGATCTGTTGGTATTGCTTCTCGTTCTAATGATGGCAATATTAGTTTTAGAGAATGGCGTCCCGTAGGCGTAGAAGAATATGGTTATATTGCTGCTGATCCCTTAGATCCAAATATTATTTATGGTGGAAAAATTACCAAGCATGATAAAAGAACTGGGCAGATACAAAATATTTCACCTGTTCCGGTAAGAGAAGGCAAAGTAAGATTTATTAGAACCGCGCCCATTTTGTTTTCACCTATTGATCCAAAAATTTTATTTTTTGCAGGCAATGTAATTTTTAAAACTACCAATGGTGGTTCTAGTTGGGAAACCATTAGCCCAGATCTAACCCGTGAAGCCTGGGACATACCAGCTAGTGTTGGTGTTTACACAACAGAGGAAATGAAAAAAATGCCACGTCGTGGAGTGGTCTATACTTTAGCCCCTTCCTATAAAGACATCAATACTATTTGGGCAGGTACTGATGATGGATACATTCATATTACCAAAGACGGAGGTAAGCATTGGAAAAATATTACGCCTCCAAGTATTAGCGCCTGGAGTAAAATTTCAATGATTGATGCAAGTAGATTTGACAACAATACCGCTTATGTTGCAGTGAATAGAATTCGATGCGATGATCAAACGCCACATATTTATAAAACCACCGACGGAGGTATTAGTTGGAAAAAAATTATCAACGGATTGCCTATCGAACCCATCAATACCATAAGAGAAGATGCGGTAAGAAAAGGTTTATTGTTTGCTGGATCAGAAAATGCAGTTTATTTTTCTTTAGATGCAGGAGATCATTGGCAGTCCTTAAGATTAAATATGCCAGCCACTTCTATTCGTGATTTAGTGATTCACGAAGATGATTTAGTCTTGGGTACCCATGGCCGTAGTTTTTGGATCTTGGACAATATTAGTCCACTCAGACAAATCAATGTAAATAAAGAAACTACTTTATTAAAACCACAAAAAGCAATTCGTGTTCGTTGGAACATGAATCCAGATACACCCTTGCCACCAGAAGAACCTGCTGGAGAAAATCCTCCAGATGGAGCCATCATAGATTATTATTTAAAAAATGATAATGCTGCACCACTAGTATTAGAAATTCTAGATGCCAAAGGAAACATCGTTCGTAGTTTTAGCTCTAAGGATACTTTATATACCATTCCACCAGTAAATATTCCTTTGTATTGGATCAGGCCTCAACAAATTTTATCTGCTGAAGCAGGTGCCCACCGTTTTTTATGGGACATGAAATATGCTCCATTGAATTTACCTGCGCAGTATCCCATTGGTGCAGTAGTGCACAATACAGCACCTGAAAGTACCGCGCCTTGGGTTTTGCCTGGTAACTATACTTTGCGCTTGAAAGTAGATGGTAAAATATTGGAACAAGTCATTACCATTGCGATGGACCCAAGAGTAAAAACAAGTTGGATTGATTTAAAAAGACAATTTGACTTATCTATGATTTGTTATGAAGGTAGAAAAAAAGCTCAAGCAAAATATCCAGCCATTTATGAGCAGTTTAGCGCATTATTTAATATATTAGATCATACAGAAATGGCGCCTACGCTTTCTACTGAAAAAGCCGTACTTGAAACACAGGCTGCCTTATTAAAAGAATTAAAAAAATGAAGCTTAAATTATTAAATAGTTTACTTGTTGGTACAGTGGCAATTTTATTTGCCTCCTGTAAGCCAAGTGCCTTATTAATAAAAGAAAGAAAAATTGATGCTATTCTTTCGGCTTATAAGTCTAATAATAATCCAGGAGCCAGCGTATTGGTTTATCAAGATGATAAAATTTTGTTTCAAAAAGGTTATGGCCTTAGCAAGGCGGACGGAGGGGAAAAAATAACGCCTGCTACCAATTTCAGACTGGCATCTTTGACAAAGCAGTTTACAGCCATGTCTGTGTTGATACTAGCGAAGAACAAAAAAATTTCCTTAGAAGATCCATTGACTAAATATTTTTCTAGTTTTCCGGCCTATGGTAAGAAAATTAAAATCAAACATTTACTTACGCATACTTCTGGCCTTATTGATTATGAAGACCTGATGCCTGCTAATCAAGTGGAACAGTTGCATGACACCAATTGTTTGCAATTAATGTATATAGCAGATTCACTTTATTTTCCAGCGGGCACTAAATACAGATACAGTAATACAGGTTATGCTATTTTAGCCTTAATTGTTGAAAGGGTAAGCGGACAAAGCTTTGCTAATTTTTTGAACGACAATATTTTCAAGCCCTTGGAAATGAAAAATACATTGGCTTTTGAAGAAGGCAAGGCCACTATTAAAAATAGAGCCTATGGAAACTCATTAGTGGATGGCGCATGGATACCAACAGATCAAAGCCTCACCAGTGCAGTTTTAGGAGATGGAGGCATTTATACGAGTACCCTTGATTTGACCAAATGGATCAAAGCATTATGGGAATATAAATTGATCCCAGCTGCCATGCAAAAAGAAGCTTGGGCTAGAAAAAAAGTGGAAAATGGTACCTTAATTAATTATGGTTATGGTTGGGAGATTGAAGAGTACAACAATAAAACACATCCACACCACAATGGAAGTTCCATTGGATTTAGAAATCATATCTTATTGTTTCCTGAACAAAAATTAATGGTGGTGTTATTAACCAATAGAAATGAAGGAACACCCATTATCGAAGCGAAAAAAATTGCAGACTTGTATTTAAACTATGATACAAGTCCGCAATAAAAATATTTATGGTTTTGCATTGTCAAAGACCAAATTGCAAAAAGCTTTTACACCTAAAATAAATCCCGACTCTTCTAAATAAAAATCAGGGGTATGGTGTCCGCCTACTTCAGTGGGATTTTTTCCTTTTTGCATGCCTCCTAAACTAAAAAAGAAAGAAGGTGCTTTGTCCCCATAAAAAGAAAAATCTTCAGCAGCAGTTGTCCAACGAGATTCAATCACATGATCAGCCCCAGCTGCTTTATTCAATGCACTTAAAGATTTCTTAGCTAATGTAGGATCATTGTAATTGATCATAGTTTGCGTATTGATCTCAATGGTCGCAGTGGCACCTGCACTCTCTGCAATACGTTGCACCACACGACGCATTTTTTCATGTGTTTCTTTTCTCATCGTAGCATCCAAAGAACGAATGGTGCCTAGCATTTCAGCAGACTCTGGAATAATATTGGCTCTAACACCGCTATGTAAAGACCCCACAGAAATGACCAAGGGCGCCTTGGTTAAATCAGATTCACGACTCACGATATGTTGTAAGCCTTCGATAATTTCTGCAGATATAACAATTGGATCGATACTGCCCCAAGGCATGGCTCCATGACTTCCTTTACCATGAACAACAATTTTAAATAAATCTGAAGAAGCTTGTGCAGCACCCGATTTAAAGCCCAGGGTACCTGCTGGCAATTGTGCCGCCATATGTAAGCCAAAAATGACATCCATTTTAGGATTATCCATGGCCCCTTCTTTGATCATTAGTGGCGCACCACCTTCTTCACCATTTGGTGCACCTTCTTCAGCAGGTTGAAACAAAAATACCACCGTACCCGGTAGCTCTTTTTGCATTTGCTTTAGCATTTTTGCAGTAGCCATTAATATAGCGGTGTGCGCATCATGTCCACAGGCATGCATGACGCCAACAGATTGACCATTGTATTCAGCTTTTACTTTTGAGGCAAAAGCAATGGGGGTTCTCTCTAGTACGGGTAGTGCATCAATATCTGCACGCAAACCCACCACAGGCCCAGGTTTGCCCCCCTTCAAAATAGCCACTACCCCAGTTTTAGCCACTGGATAATTTACTTCCAATCCAATTGATTTTAAATAATCGGCAATATAACTACCCGTTTTAAATTCACGGTTAGACAGTTCAGGGAATTCATGAAAATGTTGTCTCCAACTAATTAATTGAGGTTCAACTTCATTCAATAAGGCGGTAAAGTTTTTAGGTAAGTCTTGTGCGCTCATTTGAGTTGATACGAACAAAGCCAAGCCTAGCAATAATTTTCTCATTTTTAATAATTTTTAGAAAATTACAACCATATTCACAAGTATCCCAATATTTTTTTCTAATTTACTTGCATGATTGCATTGAACAAGTCTTTTAAATACTTGACCCCATTTGTATTGTACCTATTGGCCCTACTTGCCTTTAAGGAAACTGGCATCGCTTGTTGGTACACCCTATTGTATACTTTTTTCATCATACCATTTATCGAACTTTTTGTAAAAGCCGATCCAAAAAATTTAGATGAGGTAGAGGAAGCCTTAGCTAAAAAAAATAGAGGCTACGATTTTGTATTGTACGCCGCTGTTGTATTACAATATTATTCTTTATGGATATTTTTTCATGCAGTGCAAGATACCACCATCAGTCATTGGGACTTGGCAGGAAGAATTATAAGCATGGGATTACTTTGCGGTGCTTTTGGCATTAATGTGGCGCATGAATTAGGACATCGTGTAAATAAATTTGAACAATTGCTGGCTAAAATGCTTTTGCTTACCAGCATGTATATGCACTTTTTTATTGAACACAATAAAGGCCACCACAAACATGTAGCTACTAGCGCTGACCCAAGTACGGCTAAATACAATCAATCGGTATATGCTTTTTGGCCTCAAACCTTAATGGGTACTTATGCGAGTGCCTGGAAAATTGCCAATGAAGAATTAACAAAAAAAGGTAAATCTTGGTTTAGTATTAACAACGAAATGTTATTGTTCCAATTGATACAAGTCGCATTTGTGCTTGGCATCTATTTATTTTTTGGTCTGCCTGTTGCCTTGTATTTTTTAATAGCGGCCTTCTTGGGCGTGCTTTTGTTGGAAACCGTGAACTATATAGAGCATTATGGCTTAACGCGTGAAGCCACTGGTGAAAATCAATTTGAAAGAGTACAGCCACACCATAGCTGGAACAGTAATCACATTATTGGCAGATTGATGCTTTTTGAATTAAGCAGACATAGCGATCATCATTACTTGGCTTCAAGAAAATATCAAGTGCTCAGAAGTTTTGATAACGCACCTCAAATGCCTACAGGTTATCCAGGCATGATCTTACTTTCATTGGCGCCGCCCATTTGGTTTAAAGTAATGAACCAACAAATGAAAAAGTATCAATTAAAATAAAAATGCTAGCCACCAAATGGTCACTAGCATTTTAAATATTATCTAGAAAAGTTTTACTGCTGCAATTTTATTACAAAGATACCTGTAGGTGAAATGTCACCGGGTTTCAAATTAGATAAATCTATAAATACATCTTTCCCTTTTTGTTTCCATGGTGATTTTACATCGCTCCCTAAAATGGAGGCAGTGGTACTAGCGGGTAATTTTACATCTTTAAGGGTAATACTTTTTTGATATGCAGGAAGGATGCAATAAAAATCATTTCCCTTCTTGGTAAAAAATGCTTCGATATAAGCAGAATCTTTTTTAGGAACCACCAAATTAGCCACTCTATAATTGGCCATAAAACTAGCACTGCTTTTAGGTGCCTTGATTCCATCTGTCCATTGTGCGGCTTGTTTCCAAGCAGTGGTGCCGTAAATGGCTTCCCCGTTGATGGCCAACCAATCCCCAATATCCGTAAGCCTTTGCTGCATAATGCCTGGAATGGTGCCATCTGCATCGGGTCCGATATCCAATAAAAAATTACCGCCTCTTGAAACCAGATCATTCAACATTAAAATTAATTCATAACTAGATTTATAATCTTTCAATTGTTCATTTCTATTGTACCCATAAGAAAGCCCCACCCCCTGACTTTCTTCCCAAATAATACTGGCATCCATACCGCTACCATATTCAGAAGTAGTGTACATGGCGCCATGATTTTTCTCTCTAGTATTATTGCCCCATCTGTCATTCACCACCACATTGTCTTTTACAGGAGATTCATTGAATAACCAGGCCAACAATGCTGGACTTTGCCAAGCCGTATCAGAAATATCCCATTCTCCATCTGAAAATATAATGGAAGGTTTGTATTTGGTCACTAGATCCTTGAACTGAGGAATCATGTGTTTTTCTACATACTTCTTTTTGTCATGAAGCCAAATAGGATTGAACCATTCGTACAAAGAATAATAATAACCCATTTTTAATCCTGCATTTCTTACGGAGTTTGATAAGTCCCCTAACAAATCACGATGTGGTGTACCCGTAACCGCATTCCATGGTCTATTCCAATCCCTGTCTGCTTCTGCACTATTCCATAAAGTATAGCCTTCATGGTGTTTAGAAGTAAGTACTACATATTTAGCCCCTGATTTTTTAAATAGATCGGCCCATTGATCAGGCTCAAACATCTCTGCTTTAAACATAGGCTCGAATTGTTGATAAGCAAAACTGCTGCCATAATTTTTATTATGAAAAGCCATAAAATCTTTTTGCTTTTCATACAAACGATACCAATACCATTCTGCATAACTATAGCCACTATTGGGCATCACGGGTGCATAAGCCGGAACGGAGTAAACGCCCCAATGAATAAAAATGCCAAATTTATCTTGATTGAACCAGGCTGGAATTTTTCGCGTATTTAAAGATGCCCAATTGGCATCAAATTTTTGGGCAAATGAATTTCCAAGTAAAGTAAAAGTTAAAAGGAGCAAGCAAAGTTTTTTCATAAATATTGTTGAGCGATGAAGTAAAGTTTGTATTAAAAATTATCGGCGTCACGGTAGGCTTTGATCAAGGCCAATTCGCCCTCTTTTCCAGCGCCTGCTTTGCCATGCTCCATCCCTAGTACACCTTTGTAACCTTTACTATGTAAGTGTTTGAAGATATTGTGGTAATTCACTTCTCCGGTACCTGGTTCATTGCGACCAGGATTATCTCCAATTTGGAAATAAGCAATTTCCGACCAGCATCTATTAATATTATTAATCATATTGCCCTCGTTTTTTTGCATGTGGTACATGTCAAATAAAATTTTACATGCGGGGCTATTGATGGCTTTACATATCGCATAGGTTTGATCTGAGTGGCGTAAAAATAAATCGGGTGTATCGCTCAAAGGTTCTAAAACGGTGATTAAATTATTTTTTTCTAAAATTTCTATGCCTGGTCTTAAGCCTTCAATCACATTGCCTGTTTGAATATCCATAGGTAATCTTCTGTCAAAATTACCGGGCACCGTGGTCATCCATTTCGCATTGGTTCTTTTAGCTACTTCTACTGCTTCCTTGCAGGATGCTGTAAATTTATCCTTCCATTCTACAGAACCGGTGGTTAAATTTATTTTATCATTAATGGAAAAATTCACCACAAATACGCCCATATGCATGCCAAGTGCAGCAAGAGTATCTCCAATTTTTTGTTGCATTTCGGGGGTTCTGCCCATCATGCCATTGTCTTCTATGGCAGTGAAGCCAATACTATGTGCATATTTTATTTGATCTATAAAATTAGGCCCAGCCAAATTTTCAAACATGCCATCGTGAATACCATAATGTAATTTGTAAGGGGTGGTATCTAACAAATCATTGGACTTTTTATTTTGAGCCAGTAAACTACTGCCTGCCAATAAAGACCCGCCCACCAAAACATTTTGTTTTAAAAAATTTCTGCGTTCCATGTTGTTGTATTTTTAATAACTTAAATTTAAGCATTAGTATCAATAAGAACAAGTTTGAAAGCTATCATTTACATCGCCCTACTTATTGTATTTTTTACACAGCCTTTAAACGGCCAAAACAAAAAATACTTGTTTACCGAGACTAAAATGGGCTCCCCTTTTAATTTAATTTTAGTAGCCAAAGATTCCTCCCAAGCCCGTTTAATTGCCCGAGACTGTTTTAGATTAATTGATTCCCTAAGCCAGATTTTTAGCGATTATGATTCTAGTAGCGAAGTAAGTAAAATCAATGCCCAAGCGGGTATTAGGTCTGTTAGCATGAGTCCTGCTATGTTGGACCTAGTCCTTCAATCAAAACTAGCCTATCGTAAAAGTCATGGCGCCTATGATATTAGTATTGGGCCACTTAGCTTGCTTTGGAGAAAGGCAAGAAAAAACAATGCATTTCCAGCAGATAGCAGCATTGATGCCGCTCGAAAATTAGTAGGATTTAATTGGATTCAGTTGGACAAACAAGCTTCTACCATCTACCTTCCTAAAAAGGGTATGCGGCTTGATTTTGGAGGTATTGCAAAAGGTTATATCGCTCAGTGGGTCATTGATTATTTAAAAAATAGAGGTATCCAAGAAGCCTTAGCCGATGCGGGAGGTGATATTTCCATGAGTGGGGCGCCTTTAAAGACTAAAGGCTGGTTAGTGGGCGTAAATATCCCCGAAAACACCGATGAATTATTGAACCATAAGCTCCAGCTAGCAAATATATCCGTAGCCACTTCGGGAGATGTTTATCAATACATGGAGAAAAACGGGGTCAAATATTCGCATATCATCAATCCGAAAACAGGCTATGGCGTAAGCTGGCTGCGCAATGTGACCGTGATTGCACCTCAAGGAGCCACCGCCGATTGGCTGGCCACCGCCTGCAGTATTTTGCCTTTGAAAGAAGCAAAAAAAATAGCCTTGGAAAATCACGCCCAATTATTGATCAGCACCATACAAAATGGAAAAATAAAATTTTACAGTACACCCTCCTTCAAAAAATATTGGCACCCAATCAACACAAATCAGCAGTAAAAAAATGGTAGTGTTTAAAATATGTTTTATCTTAATAGACTAAAAAAAGATAGTGAAAAAGAAGGCCTTATTAATTTTTATTTTTTCGTTAAGCATCTATGCAAAGCCAATCATTGCTCAACAAAACAATAATCAAACTGATACTGTTAGTTTTATAAATTATAGCCAAAAAATTACGGGTAGCAATTTATCATTTAAGATGGCGCCCATTCCTGCGGGAATTTTTACCATGGGCAGCAATGAACAGGAGAAAGGCAGAGGTAATGACGAAGGACCCCAAAAAGAAATTAAATTAGAAGCATTTTGGATGAGCACCTTTGAAGTGACTCGAGATGAATTAGATGTATTTTTAAAAGATGAGACCACCAGCCAAAATGTAAATGTAGATGCCATCACCAGACCCAGTCCTCAGTACGTAGATTTAAGTTGGGGCATGGGTAAAGAAGGAGGCTATCCTGCCAATAGTATGTCACAACGCACAGCCCTCATGTATTGTAAATGGTTGTATGAAAAAACAAAAGTCTTT
>CAINEG010000064.1 GCA_903847655.1 uncultured Bacteroidota bacterium | reverse complement strand
TCATTTTTATGACAGGGTTTGTGCGGAAGAGGAGATTCGAACTCCCACGCCCGGGTATGGGCGCTACCACCTCAAGGTAGTGCGTCTACCAATTTCGCCACCTCCGCGTTGGACTTGCAAATGTACAAAAAAAGAGTCCCAAGTGATTCTCGGGACTCTTTTTAATATTTAACTATTTCTATAATTATAGAGACGCAATCAACTCAGTCGCAGAACGAACATAATCTGCGTTCTTTCCAGCTTCTGCCAATTTGATACAAGCTTCGGCACTTGTTTTGGCACCTTTTTTATCTCCCAAGGCTTTTTGTGTTTTGGCTTTCAATAAAAGCAACCAATAGGCATTTGGCGCAGATTGAATGGCTTTATCTACAAAAACTAAGGCCTTGTCATAATCTTTATCCATATCAAAATAGAAATTGGCAGCATCTTGGTAAGCTCCGTCTTTTACAGAAGTTCCTGTAGTAGAGGTTTCCACTTGTTTGCGAATAATAGATTTAATATCAGTTTGGATAGGCACATTCACCAAGGTGTTGGCCCATTTCAAGGAAATAGTAGCAGTTTCAGGAGTAATGTTACCAATACCAATAGTAAAGGTTTCAGAACTATTACTAGTGGTTTCAGGTTTAACTTTTACACGTACCACATCTTCTGCTTCATTGTAACTAAAACTTCCCCAACCTTTAGAATTGCTATTAAAAATGACTGTCCATTCTTTTTCCCCAGGAATAGTAAACAAACCATAGGCACCTGCTGGTAAAGTTTTATCACCAATGGTTACAGGATGAGAGAAAGTAACCTTAGTAGCGCCATTGGCGCCAGTTCTCCATACAATTCCTGTTGGCGCCAATAAGGTTCCAATACCAAAAGCAGCACGACCTTTTAAACCTGGTCTTGAATATACTATTTCAATTTTACCTAAACCGAAATCTTGTATAAGGGTTTGCGTAGGACTAGCAGAAGGCATTTTAACCTGCGCATTTGCAGCAAAGCTAAATAGGGTAGCTAGTACAAAAAGTATTTTTTTCATTTGATTAATTTTAGACAACAAACCTAACTGATTTTAAGATAGTTTAAGCAGAATTTAGCTTATTTTTTAAAGGCAGGGTGGAATCGATCTAAGGTATCTCTGAGGTATTCACGATTGATATGCGTATATATTTCGGTGGTGGTAATGCTCTCATGGCCTAGCATTTCTTGTACCGCTCTCAAATCGGCCCCCCCTTCTACTAAATGGGTAGCAAAGGAATGTCTAAAACTATGGGGGGAGATGGATTTTTTGATACCGGTTTTTAAAATCAAAGCTTTGATGATATAAAAAATCATCACCCTGCTTAATGTCTTGCCTCGATTGTTTAAAAATAAAATGTCTTCAAAATTTTTGGCAGGGGTTTGATGAACTCTGATGGTGTCCTTATATAATTTTATAAATTTAATGGCATCAGCGCCAATAGGTACCAATCTTTCCTTATCGCCTTTCCCAATTACCCGAATAAAGCCAACTTCTAAATGCAAGCAAGAAATTTTTAAGTTAATGGCTTCGGTTACCCTTAGTCCAGAGCTGTACATAGTTTCTAAAATGGCTTTATTTCGGCCACCTTCAGGTTTACTTAGATCAATCTGGGCAATCAATTGTTCAATCTCTTCAAAGCTTAAAACATCAGGTAATTTTCTTCTAGTTTTTGGACTATTCAATAAGGTCGTTGGATTGATGGTACAAATTTGCTCCAAGATGCAATATTTAAAAAAAGATTTAATGCCAGAGATAATTCTGGCTTGTGAGGTGGGTGCAAGATTAAGGGCACCAATGCTTTGAATAAAGGCTTGTAAATGCTGTAAAGTAACATC
>CAINEG010000063.1 GCA_903847655.1 uncultured Bacteroidota bacterium | reverse complement strand
CACCCGCACATAGTTGGCAAGCAGTGGCTGCTGGTGGTACTGAAATTGGTACAAAAGGAATGCTAGTGGCTAGTAAAACAATGGCACTTACCGCCATTGATTTAATGAGCAGTCCTGCATTACTTGCAAAAGCCATGGAAGAATTTACTAAATCTAAAGGAGATTATAAATACAAAGCATTACTAGGAGATATAAAACCCGCGTTAAATTATAGAGACTAGTTAGTAAAAGAAGCGTATAAATAAAAAGGAGAACCCGAGGGTTCTCCTTTTTTAAAATCATAAGAGGAAAAATGAATATGCGCTAATTTTCATTAAGCGCTTATTCATTATTCTCCGGGCGCATTTGAGGGAAGAACAACACATCTTGAATAGAGGGTTGGTTCAACATCATCATGCATAATCTATCTATACCAATGCCAATACCTGAAGTAGGTGGCATGCCATATTCTAGGGCTCTTAAAAAATCATGATCAATAAACATGGCTTCATCATCGCCACGCTCCATTAAACCTAATTGCTCTTCAAAACGCTTACGTTGATCAATAGGATCATTCAACTCTGTATACGCATTCGCTAATTCTTTTCCATTGACCATTAATTCAAAACGCTCTACCAGGCCTTCCTTACTGCGGTGCTTTTTAGTCAGCGGGCTCATTTCAATAGGATAGTCAATGATAAATGTGGGTTGGATATATTTAGGTTCACTGGTCGATCCAAAAATTTCATCTATTAATTTACCCTTACCAATGGTAGGGGCCACATCGATATGTAATTTTTTACAAACTTCTCTTAAGGCAGCTTCGTCCATGCCCGTAATATCAATACCTGTATTTTCTTGGATGGCTTCAATAATACTGATGCGTCTGAATGGTGCTTTAAAATTAATGGTTTTATCCCCCACCGTTAATTCGGTTTTGCCATGTAAAGTGAGTGCAATTTTTTCAAACAATTGTTCGGTAATTTCCATCATCCATAAATAATCTTTGTACGCCGTATACCATTCTAAAACGGTAAACTCTGGATTATGGGTACGGTCCATGCCTTCGTTTCTAAAATTTCTACTAAACTCATACACCCATTCAAATCCTCCAACGATTAATCTTTTCAAATACAATTCATTGGCAATACGTAAATAAAATGGCACATCCAATGCATTGTGGTGGGTAGCAAAAGGCCTTGCTGCTGCACCTCCTGGGATGGCTTGTAAAACAGGGGTATCTACTTCTAAGGCACCACGACTATTTAAAAATTCACGAATGGTAGACACCAATAAAGTTCTTTTTACAAAAGTTTCTTTCACCGATGGATTGATAATTAAATCGGCATAGCGTTGACGATACCTGAATTCAGGATCGGTGACCGCATCAAATACATTGCCTTCCTCGTCTCTTTTAACTACCGGCAATGGCTTTAAAGATTTGGCCAATAAAGTAACGGTGCTTGAATGAACTGATGTTTCTCCGGTTTTTGTAATAAATACATAACCCGTAGATCCAATAATGTCTCCAAGGTCCATCCCGTTTTTAGTAATGGCCTCCCAATAGGACTTGTCCTCGCTTGGGCAAATTTCATCTCTCTTGATATATAGTTGTAGAATTCCCTTATCGTCTTGTATTTTAACAAATAGCACTTTACCCTTGTCATTCACACTCATAATCCTTCCTGCTACACAAACAGCAGCATAGTTTTCCTTATTTTCTTCTGTAAAGTTGTCCTTGATCTCATTTGAATAATGCGTCACAGGATACAAAGGGGCTGGATAGGGGTCGATGCCCGCAGCTTCTAAATGCTGCAATTTTTCACGTCTTATAATTTCCTGTTCTGATAGCGATTGACTCATTGATGTTATATTATTAATGCAAAAGTAAAACTTAGCAGTCAATTAACGAAAGAAGCCTTCTTGAACCTCCTCTGGACTTAAGCTAATAAGGTCGCCTGGCATCATGCCTTGTATCGTAAATACACCTATTTGCGCTCGAATTAAGCGCAATACAGGGAATTGAACAGAGGCAAACATTTTTCGGACCTGTCTGTTCTTTCCTTCTATTAATTCAATTTCTACCCAAGAAGTAGGAATGTTTTTTCTATATCGAATGGGCGGATTTCTTTCAGGTACAGCTACCGGGGCTTCTAATAGGGCAAGACGCGCAGGCTTTGTTTTGATCAATACCCCATTGATATTAATAGATACACCTGCTGTAAGCTTAGCAATGGCTTCATGGGTGATCTCCCCTTCTACTTGAACCCAATATATTCTTGCATGTTCAAATTTTGGATGAAGTAGTTGATGATTCAATTTGGAATCATTGCTTAAGAACAATAAACCCTCGCTGTCATAATCTAATCTACCAATAGGATATACATCTTTAGGTACTTCTACTATATCCTTTAAGCACAATTTACCTTCTGTAGAAGTAAATTGACTCAGTACTTGGAAGGGTTTATATATTAAATAATGATTGATAAAAATAAAAGTTTCTATAAAAACAAAGTCCCCCTGAATGCTCAAGAGGACCTCGTATATAGATGGGTTAGTAAGTACGGGAATCAGATTCCCTTCACAATATTAATTATACTTTTTTCTAATTCAAAAAATATTTTAAACAAATTTATTGACGTTATCCACAATTGGGCACAATTGACGATCCATAAAAATTATTTTCTTGGTGGATGAAGTGAAATTTTTAAAAATATTTTTAGGTTGAATATTTTTTGAAATTGATTGAAACATTGATGAATAAAGCGTTTCAGAAGATGTCTTTTTTTAATTTTTTATACTATACATGTAAATGAAACCCTCAACACTGTAGCCAAACTACTGTTTTTTTATACATAAAATGGGTAAAAAGATTTTTTTACAAAAAACCCTTGTTACCTTTGATTTAGGCCAAAAACATACTTATGAAGCTCCCAGCACCTATTTCGGTTCAATGGTTGTCTAGTTTTATCAACGCAGAAATCATAGGCAATACGCAATTAGAAATTACTGGAGTGAATGAAATTCATCAAGTAGAAATGGGTGATATTGTTTTTGTAGATCATCCAAAATATTATGAAACCTGTTTAAATAGTGCGGCTACTTGTATCATTATCAATCATAAAGAGGTAAGCATACCAGAAGGCAAGACTTTGTTGTTTTGTAATGATCCATTTGAAGCTTATGCTAAAATTGTACAGCATTTTAAACCTTTCATCGTAGCGGATGATGCCATTAGTAAAGAGGCCGTCATTGGTATTGGCACCATCATAATGCCGCATGTATTTATAGGTCCCAATGTAATAATTGGCAAAAATTGCGTGATTTATCCAAATGTTACCCTACTCCCTGATACCATTATTGGGGATGAAGTAATTATACAAGCAGGTACGGTGATTGGTAGTGATGCTTTTTATTACAATACAAAAAAGAATCGTCCTGCCTGGTTTAAAAAAATGCCAAGCTGTGGTAGAGTCATCCTAGAAGATAAAGTAGAAATAGGCGCCAATTGTACCATTGACAAAGGTGTTAGTGGAGACACTATTATAGGCATGGGTACTAAAATGGACAATATGGTGCACATTGGACATGATACTCAAGTTGAGGCCAATTGTTTGTTTGCTGCACAAGTAGGTGTGGCCGGTGGAGTTAAAATTAAAGCAGGGGTCACCATTTGGGGCCAAGCCGGGGTGGGTAAAACCTTAACCATTGGTGAGAATGCCACCTTATTGGCAAGAACTGGCGTTGTTGGAGATATCGAAGGCAATAAAGTTTACATGGGATTCCCCGCCGAAGAAGCAAGCATCAAAAGAAGAGAATTGGTTTGGATCAAACGCATTCCACAGCTTTGGAAAAAAATGATGGAATAGCCTAGGCTAGATGATGGAGTTTCTTTAGCTCAGCACAAACTCTGTTGATGGTCGTATCCATCGAACGATATTTAAAATCAGGAAAGGCCTTTAAGAATTTCTCATTATTAAAATGAACTACAGCCTGAGCAGTAGCCGCTGTTTCTTTGGTAAGCAAGGGTGTTTTGCCCGTAAGTATTCCTTTTAATGCTTCCAATCTCCAAACAATGGCAGCCAATAGCGGCGTTACTTTTCTATGAGGGGGTCTTTTATTAAATGCATGCGCAATTTTAGTGAATACAGTTTGATAGCTTAAATTTTCTGCACTAATCACATAACGTTGTCCAGTAATGGGACTGTCCATTAACAATTGCATCGAATCAATCACATCCAATACATCTACAAATCCACTCACCCCATTGGTATACCAAGGAAATTGATCATAAGCTGATTTAAAAATTTCAGAAGAGCCCTTAGTCCAATCACCTGCGCCAAAAATTATCACTGGATTCACGATGGCTACATTCAATCCTTCTCCCATACCACGCCATACTTCCATTTCGGCTAAATATTTAGATTGTCCATACACGCTATTGCTGGTTTCTGCAGTCCAATTCATGCTTTCGTCAATCGCAACGTCTTCTCTAATTCGACCCAAGGCCGCCACAGAACTTACAAAGACCAATTTATCAATTTGTTTTTCGATGCATAGATTCACCACATTGGCCGTGCCTTCTTGATTGGCCTTGATCATGCGCGCCGCTTGACTTGGCACAAAAGAGACAATAGCCGCACAATGATACACTTGACTCACGCCTTGCATGGCTTCTGCTAAAGAAACAATGTCTAATAAATCTCCTGCTACCCATTTTACTTTTTCTGCGCCTTCAAATGCAGGAATTTCTTTTCTGTACAAGGCTGTGACTGCTTTGTTCTTAGCTAATAATGATTGTATTAAATGTGAGCCCACTAAACCACTGGCCCCTGTAACAAATATCATGGAAGTATTATTTATCTTTTAACAATTTGGCAATGTCTTGTTTCAATTGCTCAATTTCTAAGGCTTTCAAGCCATCATAAATTTTACCTCTTACTTTTCCATTCCTATCAATCAATGCAAAAAATTGGGTATGCATAAATTGATCCTCAATTTTTTCTACATTGTTTTTTGGATCATCTAACAAATAAGAGCCCCTGGCCATTTGGTACAAGCTGTCCTTTCTTCCTGTTAAGAAAACCCAGGTTTTTGTATTTACACCTAAAGAATCGGCATATCTTTTTAATACGGGAACAGAGTCTGTGCCTGGATTACAAGTATGTGATACAATTTGAAAATCGGCTTGGTCTTTATAAATAGCGTAGATATCCTTCATATTGGTATTTAGCTTTGGGCAAATGCCTTTACAAGTGGTGAAAAAATATTCTACCACTGTAATTTTATTTTGGAGGTCTTTATCTGTAAAAGGTTGGCCATCTTGGTTGGTAAATTGAAAAGGCTGTACAAAACTCAATACAGGCAGCTGCACTTTCCAATTGTCTGTCCCTTTAAACAAAAAATAATAAAAAGCGACCAGTAATAGGGCAAAAAATAATACATAGGCCCCTAGTTTTTTTGACATAAAAAGAGAAATTTAATCGTCTTATAAAGATGCCCCAAAGGTAATATTATTTTTCTGCTCGTATTTGAATTACCTTTAGGCTATGTTTAAAAAATGGAATTGGGATGCAATTGGGATTGGGGCTTCTTTGGCTTGTGCCATACACTGTGCATTATTGCCTTTATTCTTTAGTAGCTTACCCTTATTGGGCATGAATATATTGCATAATGTCAGTTTTGAATTGGGAATGATTCTAGTCTCTTTTGCCATTGGTGCTTATTCCTTGTACCATGGTTACAAAAAACATCACCATTCCTTTAGACCTATGCTATTTTTTTCAATAGGCATTCTAATCATGTTAAGCCGAATCTTGTTTAGATCTATTGAATTATGGCTGCTATTCCCTGCTGCTTTTTTAATCATCTTTGCGCACATTAACAATCATATGCGCTGTCGCTTGCACAATCATGCACACGAAGACGATTGTGATCATCATTAAAAAATGCTAAAAGGGTAGTTTAAGAAAAAGTAAAACTTACTTCTCCATCTTTTTCATCCTTGATCTGAATGCCCATTTCCATTAATTGATTGCGTATTTTATCACTGGTTGCAAAATCTTTTTTTGCTTTGGCTTCTTTACGAATTTCAATTAATAAATGAATGACCCCATTCAATTGTTGTCTATTCGCTCCAGCTTCTACGCGTAGGCCCAATACTTGTTCAATATAAATTAGCAATTGTGCTTGTACCCATTGCCAGGTACTGCCTGCTATTGCATCTGCGGCAATATGTTTATCTTTCAATGAATTGATTACTGGCACTATTTCAAATAAATTGGCCACTACCTTGGCCGTATTTAAATCATCTTCCATAAACTCGGTAAGTTCATTCACCCAAGTTTTTAATTGAGCATCTAAGTTCGCATCTGTAGCAATAATATCTACTTCAAATGTTTGCGTTTTTAACCATTCGTAGGCATCCATCAAACGACGCAATGCTTTTTCAGAAGCTTGCAAAGCTTCATTGCTAAAATCGAGCGTGCCGCGGTATTGACTTTGTAAAATAAAAAATCTTACTGTCATGGGGCTATAAGCTTGCGTTAAAATAGGATGAGTCCCATCAAATAGTTCGCTTAGCTTCACTACATTATTATAGCTCTTGCCCATTTTGCGGCCATTGATGGTAATCATATTATTATGTACCCAATAACGTGCTGGCATTTCATGATTGCATACGGTACTTTGTGCAATCTCACATTCATGATGTGGAAATTGCAGGTCCATACCGCCTCCATGTATATCAAATTTTTTGCCTAAATATTTTGTCGCCATGGCCGAGCATTCAATATGCCAGCCTGGAAAGCCTTCGCCCCAGGGACTTTGCCAACGCATGATATGTTCTACAGGGGCTTTTTTCCACAATGCAAAATCTACTTTATTTTTTTTCTCGTCCTGATTTTCTAATTCACGAGTAGTATCTAATTGATCTTCTAAATTGCGCCCACTTAAAATTCCATAGGGCTGGTTTTTTTTAGCATAGACCTCATTGTATTTGATCACATCAAAATAAACCGATCCATTGGCCTCATAAGCATAACCATCAGTAATTATTTTTTTAATCATTTCGATTTGCTCAATGATATGCCCTGTGGCAGTGGGTTCAATACTCGGAGGTAAATTATTAAACTGATCCATAGCCCAGTGGTACAAATGTGTATACTTTTGTACTAGTTCCATGGGTTCCAATTTTTCTAAAATGGCCTTACTGGTAATTTTATCTTCGGCCGCTTTGCCTTCTTCTTCAAAATGTCCAGCATCGGTAATGTTTCTAACATACCTTACTTTATAGCCTGCGTGTAAAAGATAACGATACAATACATCAAAAGTGATAAAGGGCCTTGCATGACCCAAATGACTTTCTCCACTTACCGTAGGACCACATACATACATCCCTACATAAGGTGCATTTAAGGGTTCGAAAACTTCTTTTTGTCTAGTAAGTGAATTGTATAACTTGAGTGGCATAATTAGTATTGGCTCAAAGATATTTTATTTTAAATAAACTAGCTTAATTCTTCTTTAAAACTAAGTCGGCCATGATCATATGGTGGTCGCTTAAATTTTCATCAATCGACTCCCATGACTTGACTTCCCATGAAGCATTGGCTAAAATATAATCAATTCTTAAAGTGGGGGAAATCCCCATAAAGGTGGCGCCAATACCAAAGCCCTTTGCTAAAAAAGCATCTTGCCAATCCCCCTTGATTAATTGATAGGTATAGGAACTCGGTACATCATTAAAATCGCCAGTGATGATGCTTGGATAGGTACTTTTTGATAAAAAGTTGCGCACCGTTTGGGCTTGTACTGCCCTTTCTATAAAGGAATGGCGCAATTTTCTAATAACACCTCGCTTGGCATTGATGTCCATTTTGTTGGCAATCCCTGGTTCGTCTATCGCATTAAAATCATCCTGCATAAACCTATAAGAAGCCAAATGAGTAGTAAAAACCTGAATCGTGTCATCTCCTTTTAATATAGTAGCTGCAATTAAACTTTCTTGATTCAAAAAGGCAATGCGCTCCGCATGTATAATTTTGTATTTTGAAAAAATAATGCAGCCTGCATAATATTCTTTTTCGATGGTCTGAAAATCTTTTGAAAAAAAATAGTAAGGTAATTTTTTAGAAAAATAGACACTATGATTGGCTATATCATTAGGTCTTTCATTGGTATTGTATTCTTGTAAACAAACAATGTCTGGTTCCCATTTTTGAATGGAGTAAGCAATCTCTTGGGTGCGTAACTTTAAATTGGTAGCGGGTAGATTTCCATTAAAACCTTTTACATTCCAACTGAGCACCCTCAAGGTATTGTCTTTCTTTTTTTTGCTAAATGGAATGCCTGGATGCCAAGCAAATAAAACCAAAATTATTTTCCATCCAATGATTAAACTTAACAATGGGAATAAAGAAAGCACTGGTTTGGCAATCAGCCATAGCAATAATAAAAGAACTTCAATGGCCACTAAATAGGGTGCCATCAATCCTAAAAAACCATTGATCCATATCAAAGAGATGGGCGAAAAAAATATAGGATACAAAAATAAAATACTCACCAATAGATTAAAAAAGAATAAGGCACGCTTTCCAAAATTTCTTATACTGGATTTTTTTGCCATGGTGGTTAGGAATTATTTTTAGGGGCTAAGCTATTGTTCATCAAATGTAGTAGCTGATGCATCCATTTACCTAAATCAATCCCTTTTTTTAATAACAAAATATAGATAAAGCCTGTAACTGCCCCTATTAGCTGAGCTACTATAATGCCTAGTTCCATCTGCTTAAAGGAAAATGCTTGAATCACTAAATAGCCTAGCACCAATACCCATAAAGGAATACCCCCTCCCATATTTTTTAACCATCGATATTGAGGGCGAAGCGTCATGGCAGCAATGGCAATGGCCATCACACTGATACCTGCACCCATTAAAGGAGCCTTGCCACCTATACCACAATAAATAATGCCCCCTACAAGACCGCTATAAAAATAAATAGGAAATAAATGTTTGTTCGCGTTTGATTCTTGTAATACAATTCCAAAGGCGGTCAACCAGAGCATATTGGTGAGTAAAATCCAAAATCCATCTTGTGCCCAATTATAAGTGAGCAAGCTCCAAGGTTGATGAAATAGGGTTGGAAAATCGGAGAACAAAATACTTGGATGCACGACTTGTGCATAAAACTGTTCTAAGGGATAGCTATTTAAATAATAGACCGTTTTTAAAAAGCCAATCAAGGCATACACTACTAAATTGATAGAGAGTAGTGCGATTAAACTATTGTTGTCGGCACCAATTAATGGCTTTTCAGAAGAACTTATTTCTTGCATTTAAAATAATTGATGAATTAGGCGAATGGATGGCGATTGCGCTTATTCCAAATATACACGAGTACAAAACCTACCAGTGCACCTCCCACATGGGCCCATCTTGCTACATTGTCTCCGGCTGAATTTTGTATGGCCTTGTACAATTCAAAAGCAAAGTACAATATACCCAACCATTTTGCTTTGATCGGAAAAAGAAAATAAATATAGATATAGGTATTAGGAAATAAATACACAAAGGCAATTAAAATACCAAAGACAGCGCCACTGGCACCAAGGGTTGCTGTACTAAGCATTTTGTTGTAATAAGAACTAATTAAATCCATCAATTGCGGTGCTAAGCCAGGAGTGTCCAGGCTTACTTTATTGTCTGCTAAAATTCTGGTCAAGGGAATATCATGAGCTTTTGAAAAGGCATACACTGCATCTGTAAAACCAGGCGCATTGCTCTTGCTTAAGCTTAATAGCTGTGTATATTCACTGGAAAGCGGAATCAATTGATAGGATAGAATCAATAAATGAATCACGGCTGCACCTACTCCACATAAAAAGTAAAACAATAAAAATCTTTTGGGACCCCATACATTTTCTAAAATAGAACCAAACATCCACAAAGCAAACATATTACCGAGTATGTGTCCAAAATCTCCATGCAAAAACATATGGGTAATGATTTGCCATGGCTTATACAAACTACTTTGCCATGCATGCAAGGCAAAATAGTCTTCAAAAGAAAATGCGCTTGTTGGACCTGCAAATGTATTTTGAGCTAAAAAAACCAAGCCATTGATAATTAATAAATTTTTTATAATGGTGGGTAAAACTTCAAAACGGGTAGGCCTAAATTGAGTCATTCTTTTTTAATTTTCTATTTACAGTAAGTCAGTTCTTTTTAATTGTACTACATTTTCAATATGCAGTGTATGTGGAAACATATCTACCGGCTGTATTTTAGTCACTGTATACTTTGCACTCAATAAAGATAAGTCTCTTGCTTGAGTGGCGGGGTTACAACTTACATACACTATAATCGGCGCTTCCATGGCCAATAATTTATGCACTAATTTTTCATGCATGCCTGCTCTTGGAGGATCGGTAATGATGACATCGGGTTTGCCATGGGCTTCAAAAAATTGATCGTCACAAATTTTAATTACATCGCCTGCAAAAAAAGCCGTGTCCGTTAAATGATTCATACGTGCATTTTCTTTGGCATCTTCAATGGCTTCTTCTACCATCTCTACGCCAATAATTTTTTTAGCTTGTTGGCTACAAA
The DNA here is from genome assembly GCA_903847655.1 of uncultured Bacteroidota bacterium. The sequence continues at coordinate 9,525 of CAINEG010000063.1, read as the reverse complement.
AAATGCCAATACTACCTGTTCCACAATACAAATCGTATACAATTTCTTTGCCTGTTAATTCTGCAAAGTCTCGGGTGACTTGATATAATTTTTCTGCTTGCTTTGAATTAGTTTGAAAAAAAGATTTTGGACTTATTTTAAATTGGAAGTCTTCTAAAAACTCTGTGATATAGCCAGGGCCCGAATACACTTGTGGTACTAAGTCCTGCATGCTATCATTGCGCTTAGCATTGATCGTATACAATAAAGTAGTGATTTGAGGGAAACGCGCCAACAATAGTTCAAATAAGGCTATTCTTTCTTTTTCTGCTTCGTAGCCCAATATTAAATTCACCATCCACTCGCCTTTGGTGGTATTGCGAATAAACATATTGCGCACCCAACCTGTATGCAATTTAATATTGTAAAAAGGCATTTTATTTTCTAACGCAAAATCGACCACCGCTTTTCTTAAATCATTAGTGGGCTCGGATTGTAAATAACATTTATCAATTTCTACTACTTTTTCAAAAAATCCTCTTGCATGAAAACCAGCCACCCCAGGTATTTTAGCAGGTAGTGCTGCATTGGGATTTTCTTCTGCAGCTATTTTCATCGCCTTAAATTCTCCAAATGGAATAAATTTTTCTGTGGCAAAAGTGTATTCTACTTTATTACGATAGCCCTGTGTTTGCTCAGCGCCAAAAATCTCTGGGATTGGAGGCAAGGCCACTTTAGCAATGCGCGTTAAATTGTCAACGACCTGTTTGCGTTTGTACACCAATTGTTGTTCATAGGGCAACATTTGCCATTGACAACCACCACAAACACCAAAATGACTACAAAAAGGGGTTACTCTAATCTCTGAATAACTATGAAAATGTTTGACAAACCCTTCTCCCCAATCGGCTTTGTTTTTTTGTAATTGTATGTCCACCACATCACCTGGCACCGCCCCTTCTACAAAAATCACTTTTCCATCGACACGCGCAAGGGCCTTTCCTTCGGCGGCATAATCCTCAATCAATACTTTTTCTAATAAAGGGGCTTGTTTAAATTTTCTCACTGCATCAAAGGTACTATGCTAAGGGTAAAATTCTAATAAAAGGAGGCACTAATTGTACACTAGATTGTTATTTATATTGTTATTTTTACGCAATCAATTGAAAGATTAAAGAAACCTGAGTTTTATGAGAAAATTTTTATGGCTGGCATTGATGATCCCTTTATGGAGTTTGGCGCAAACCAAAAAAACAAGCCCTACAGCAACAGGCAATAAATTGGGCCATAGCATTCAAATTACCATGAGGCCTTATCAAAACATAAAGTTATATATAGGCACCAATTATGGTAAAAACAAAGTACTGGCCGACTCTTGTTTATTGAATGAGAAAAGCGAAGGCGTATTTGAATCAAAACAAAAACTAACCCCCGGCATCTATTTTGTGGTCTCTCCAGCTTATTCCATCTTATTTGATTTTTTAATTGATGAGCAGCAACATTTTAAAATGGTGGCAGACACCAGTGCACTAGACAAAGTAGTGATTACTGGCTCTGTTGACAATACTTTATTTCAGAATTATTCTAAAGACATCAATGGGCTTTTTGTTCAATTGAATAATTTACAGAATCGATTTAAAGAAGCAAAAAATGCAGCAGATTCTACACTTTTTAAAAATGCTTATTTAGGTAAAGACAAAGAAATCAAAGACAAAAGAGATGCATTTAAGCTAGCCTATCCTAAATCCATGATGAGCTATTTATTAAATGTCATGCAAAGGCCCGAAGCACCTGCCATGCCCTTCGTCAATGGCAAAGCGGATTCACTCTATCCCTACTATTATGTAAAAAATCATTTTTGGGACAATATAGTTTTTAATGACAACCGTTTAATTCGCACTCCCTTTTTTGAAGACAAGTTGGATGAGTATTTTAAAAACTATGTTTCACGTGAACCTGATTCAATTATAGATGAAGTACAGTACATGTTGACCGTTGCTAAAACAGGAAAAGAAATTTATCCTTTTTTACTTTTTAAATTTACCAACAAGTACATTACGCCAGAATTTATGGGACAGGACAAAGTGTTTTTACATTTATACCAAAACTTTTTTGCCAAAGGAGATACCATACTTTTAAATCCAGAGTCAAAAAAATCAATCACTGAAAGAGCTTACAGTATGATGGCGAACCAATTGGGCTTAGCGGCACCTAGCTTGATTGTGAATACTATAGACGATAAAAAACTTTCTTTGTATGATGTAAAATCTGCTTACACATTTGTTGCTTTCTGGGACCCTACCTGTGGTCATTGCAAAGAAGAAATTCCTAAATTAGATTCTTTTTACAAGGCAAGCTGGAAAAATTTAGAAGTTAAAATTTTTTCTGTAAATATTAATTTTAAAGAATTGGCGGCTTGGAAAAATTTTATCACTGACCATCACTTAGAAGATTGGTTCAATGTGTATCAAACCGAAGAAGATTTAAACAAAGAAATTAAAGCCGGATTGCCCACCACTATTCGTCAACAGTATGATGTTTTTAAAACACCTACTTTTTATTTATTGGACAGCAAAAAGAAAATTATTGCAAAAAATTTAAGCTTAGAGCAATTCAATGATTTTTTAGTGAGCGCCAATAAAAAGAAATAAGTTTTGTTCTAAAATACGGCAGCCACCACATTTTTAACTACCTGCGGTTTACCTAAAGTATAGTAATGTAAAACCGGTACACCAGCCGCTTTCAGCTCCTTGCTTTGCCCAATTAACCATTCTGTTCCAACTTGCTCACAGGCTTCATCGGTACTTGCGGCTAACATGGCATTTTTTAAATCTGCAGGAATATCTACATAAAATATATTCGGTAAAATAGTTAATTGCTTTTTATTGGTAATCGGTTTTAGTCCTGGAATAATGGGCACTGTAATGCCAATGCTTCTACAAGCATTCACATAGTCAAAATATTTTTTGTTGTCAAAAAACATTTGCGTCATGATGTATTCCGCACCAGCATCCACTTTGGCCTTTGCACGCGCTAAATCAAATTCCATACTAGGTGCTTCAAAATGTTTCTCAGGATAACCAGCCACCCCCATACAAAAATTAGTTTTGCTACCGTTAATGATGTCCTTGTCTAAGTATTCACCATTGTTTAAACCCACTACTTGCTCCAACAATTCAAGGGCTTGCTTGTTTCCATTAGGTTCTGGAACAAAAGTTTTTTGATTTTTTTCTGCATCCCCTCTTAAGACCAATAAATTATCAATGCCTAAAAATTGTAAATCAATTAAAGCGTCTTCTGTTTCTCTTTTTGAAAATCCACCACATATTATATGAGGTACTGCATCAATATTGTAATGGTTCATGATGGCTGCACAAATGCCTACCGTGCCTGGGCGTTTACGCACATCCACTTTTTCCTCCGTGCCATCTTCTTTTTTTCTTAAGATAGTTTCACTACGATGATAGGTTACATTAATCCAAGATGGATTAAATTCCATTAAGGGATCTAAATGTTCATAGATATAAGAAATGGTCTTTCCTTTTAATGGGGGCAACACTTCAAATGATACCAATGTATCTTTGGCCTTTGCCAAATGATCAATAACCTTCATATGCACTTTGCTTTAATAGGTTCTGGGTTGTCTCTAAATAGAAACCTAACGCAATACCCTATTGCACAAAAATATATAATATTATTAAGCTATAGGACGAAAAGCCTTATTTCCCCTTATTTTTGTATAAAATAGATAGATTGATACTTGCCATACATACCGATAAGTTAATTAAACAGTACAAGGGCCGCAAAGTAGTGGATCAAGTAAGCATTTCCGTAAAGCAAGGAGAGATTGTTGGTTTGCTTGGTCCCAATGGAGCAGGTAAAACCACTACCTTTTACATGGTCGTTGGATTGATTGCACCAGATGAGGGGCGTGTATTTTTAAATGACGAGGACATTACCAAACTTCCGATGTATAAGCGCGCGCAAATGGGCTTGGGCTATTTACCACAAGAAGCCAGCGTATTTAGAAAGCTGTCGGTAGAAGACAATATCATGGCTGTTTTAGAAATGACTAAACTCACCAAAGCAGAAAGAGAATATAAATTAGAAAGTTTATTGGATGAATTTAATTTGCATCAAGTACGTAGCAACAATGGTGACAGTTTAAGTGGTGGAGAAAGACGACGTACAGAAATTGCACGTGCACTAGCCGTAGATCCAAAATTTATTTTATTAGATGAACCCTTTGCTGGCGTGGATCCTATTGCTGTTGAAGACATTCAATCTGTGGTATCTCGTTTAAAATTAAAAGACATTGGTATATTAATTACCGATCATAATGTAAATGAAACCCTATCTATTTGTGATAGAGCTTATTTATTAATTGAAGGAAAGATTTTTAAACATGGCACTGCCGAAGAATTGGCCGAAGACGATCAAGTGCGTCGCTTATACTTGGGTACCAACTTTGAATTAAAACGCAAAGACTGGATCATTGAGTTAGGTCAAAAAGCCAAATAGGCTAGCTTAAAAACTGCTATTATTACTTAATTTATACAAGCGTAAAGCTTATATTGTGAGGAGGATATGAAAATTTTTAGCCCCGCACTCTCAAGATTGGCCCGATTGCGTTATTGGCGCATTGAAAATTGGGTAAACGACCCCATTGCGGCTCAGCGTGAAGTATTGCAAGATTTAATCACACATGGCCAGTATACTCAGTTTGGTTTAAAATATCAATTTGCCGAAACCTTTACTATCCGAAGTTTTAAAGCCACTGTACCTATTCATGAATATGAAGACCTGAAGCCCTATATTGAACAAATCATGAATGGGGAAGATGCAGTATTGTGGAATACTCCGGTAGAATGGTTGGCAAAAAGCAGTGGCACGACCAGTGATAAAAGCAAATTTATTCCATTGACCAAAGAGAGTATTGAAGACAATCATTTTCAAGGATCAAAAGATGTTTTGACCAGTTATTATCATGCATTACCTGATAGTGATTTGTTAACGGGTAAGGGATTGGTGATTGGGGGCAGTCATCAAGTACATCCCATCAAAGAGGACATTCAGTATGGTGACTTAAGTGCCGTCTTATTACAAAATTCTCCGTTTTGGGCTGGCTTTATCAGAACACCAGAATTATCTATTGCACTAATGGATGAATGGGAAAATAAAATTGAAAGCTTGGCACAAAGCACCATTGAAGAAGATGTGACTTCCATTGCAGGCGTGCCTACATGGACCTTGGTTTTATTAAAAAGAATTTTAGAAATTACAGGAAAGAAAAACATCAAAGAAGTTTGGCCGAATTTTGAATTATATATTCACGGGGGTGTTTCTTTTACACCTTATAAAGAACAGTTTAATAAAGTCATTGGCCCTAATTGTAATTACTTAGAAATATACAATGCCAGTGAAGGATTTTTTGCTGCACAAGATAGAATTAATGAAGAGGGCATGTTACTCTATTTGCAACATGGTATTTTTTATGAATTCATGCCTATTGAAGAATATGGAAAGGCACATCCCATTACTTATGGATTAAATAAAGTGATCCTTGGAAAAAATTATGCAATTGTAGTAAGTACCAATGGTGGTCTCTGGCGTTATTTAGTGGGCGATACCATTCAATTTGTTAGCCTTTACCCTTTTAGAATTAAAGTGAGTGGGCGATTAAAACAATTCATCAATGCCTTTGGTGAAGAACTAATTGCAGACAACAGTGATAAAGCAATTAGTGAAACATGTAAAACATTAAACTTATCTATAAAAGAATATACGGCGGCACCAATTTTTATGTCAGATGAAAATACAGGCGCACATGAATGGCTGATTGAGTTTGATGAGGATCCAAAAAACATGGAGGAGTTTACCACTTTATTAGATACCAATTTACAAGCCATCAACAGTGACTATGAAGCCAAAAGACACAAAAGCATCGCTTTAAGCCTACCACAAATTACAGCAGTCAAAAAAGGCTGTTTTCATGAATGGCTCAAACAAAAAGGAAAATTGGGTGGTCAACACAAAGTACCAAGATTGTCCAATGAGCGTATTTATGTAGATGAAATAAAAAAAATTCATCAAAGCTTAAAATAAACAAACTCGTTATCTTTGTATAAATAAATAATTATGAAACTACTTACTGGGAAAGTATCTATTGTAACGGGGGCAGCGCGTGGTATTGGTGCAGCCATTGCATTAAAATTAGCAGAACAAGGAAGTCACATAGCCTTTACCTATGTAAGTGATAGTAGTGCTGAGAAGGCAAATAGTTTAGTAGCTGAAATAGAAAAATTAGGTGTGAAAGCAAAAGCCTATCAAGCCAATGCAGCCGATTTTGCTGCCTGTGAAAATTTTGTGAATGAGGTGGTAGCACATTTTGGTACTGTAGATATTTGTGTGAACAATGCAGGCATTTCAAAAGATAATTTATTATTACGCATGACCCCAGAACAATGGGACGATGTCATGAATACAAATTTGAAAAGCGTATACAATATGACCAAACAAGTGATACGTCCCATGATGAAAGCAAAGAGCGGAAGCATTATTAATATGAGTTCAATTATTGGTATCCGTGGCAATGCAGGACAGAGTAGTTATGCAGCAAGCAAAGCAGGCATCATTGGATTTACAAAGTCTATTGCTTTAGAAATAGGCAGTCGCAATATAAGATGCAACGCTATCGCGCCTGGTTTTGTAGAAACCGATATGACTCATTATTTAAATGAGGGCGATGCTGGAAAAGCTTTCTTAGATAAAATTCCTTTGGGACGTTTTGGTAAAGCTGAAGAAATTGCCAACACCACATTATTTTTAGCAAGTGATTTAAGTAGTTATATCACCGGACAAGTAATAAGTGCTTGTGGTGGTTTGAATATTTAATTAATCTTCCTAGATTCTTGCGTCAATTTCTTTTTTCAAATCGGCATAAATACTTTCTACCGTACCTTCTCCCGTAATGCCTACTACTTTATTAAACTGTGCATAATAAGTAGCCACAGCAGTGGTTTTATCATGGTACTCTTGTATTCTAGCGCGTATAATGGTTTCATTGGTATCATCAGTTCGGCCCGATGTTAAACCACGACCTAATAATCTTTTCACCAATTCTTCTTCACTCACTTCTAAAGCCAATACTACATTGATCTCGTTATTTTTTTCTTTCAATAAAGCATCCAAGGCAACGCACTGTGCAGTGGTGCGCGGAAATCCATCAAATAAAAATCCTTTGGCATCGGGACGTGCATCCATAAAATTACCCACCATACCAATCACTACCGCATCTGGTACCAATTGACCTGCGTCCATCAAGCGCTTCGCTTCCATACCTAATTCTGTTTGATTGGCAATTTCTGTTCTTAACAAATTTCCTGTACTAAGGTGTTGTAGTCCAAAAGATTCAATGATATGTTCACTTTGAGTTCCCTTGCCGCTGCCCGGAGGGCCAAATAAGATTAAATTAAACATGCTGTATAGTTGAGCTCAAAGATACTGAACTCACTTAGATTTATAAAAATTCTCCATTTTTAAATAAAAACTAAACAAAAAAGATGAATAGTTGTTAGTATTTTTACAATCGCATGAAAATGATGAATAAATTAATTGGTTCTTTACTCTTACTTAGTTTAGGGGCTTGCGCGCAAGGACCTAGCAATACCATTTTAAATAAAGCCAGTATGTCAGCAAATAAAAATCAGTACTATTCAACTACTAATAAGGAAAAATTGGTCTTACCAGATAGTACGTGGAAACAGGTCTTATCACCGGAAGTTTACCAAATTGCAAGAGAAAAAGGAACCGAAAGGCCCTTTAGTAGTGCCTTTGAAAACAGTAAGGAAGTTGGCACTTTCCATTGTGCAGCTTGTGGCAATCCTTTATTTAAAAGTACTGCCAAATTTGAAAGTGGTTGTGGCTGGCCTAGTTTTTTTGAACCTATCACCAAAAGTTCCATTATCTATTTCCCCGACCATAGCCATGGCATGACGCGCACCGAAGTGGAATGCGGAAAATGCAAGGCCCATTTAGGACATGTTTTTGAAGATGGACCTCCACCCACAGGATTGCGTTATTGTATCAATGGGGTGATTCTTAGTTTAGAAAAATAAGATTACTAAAAACTCATTTTTGATGGCGAAGCTGGAATACTTCCCTTTTGTTTATTGTAAAAATAATACATAGCATAAAGGGTAATAAACACGCCTACCAAAGAAAGGATCATTACACTTTCTGAAAAAAATTGGGTCCATTTTATTTGTAGGCTCATTCCCTCTTTCACCAATAGCACAGATACGCTTCCAACATAACCTACCGCATCTGCTACATATATTAAAAAGCCAACATTCCCTTTCATAGAAAAAGCGGCAATCAATCGATCAAAGAAAATAGAGTTAAAAGGAATGTAAACCAAATACAAACCTAGCCCTACCCAAATCATCCACCAAAAAGGATCTAGCCAATGATGTGAAAAATAATAAGTAGAAATTCCTGCAATGATAAATCCAAGCAAGATAAAAATATGTGCCGCCATCAATGCTTTGAAACTATTTTTAATCAAGACTACGGCGCCCATAATGATTAAAATAAAAACCGTAATGGGAATTTCTGTTTGCGTAAAAATAGCTGGCTTAGAAATATAGCCCATCTCTTTCCACATGTCTGCAGAAAAATTATCTCTAATGTCTCTGAAAATAGTAGCAAATAAATAGATGCTTACAAAGGCAATAATACCAGGTAAATATTGTTTCAATAAATTTTTTCTATCCGCTGCTGTCATAGGTATGCGCTTGGTTCTAAGCATTTCATCTTCCTCGGAAGGAGGGGGCACTTTTTCTAAACCATACACACAAACCATTAAAGGCAAGGCAAAAACAAGACCCGTAAAAAATGGAATCCAAAATTCAGTGATAGAGTATTGCGCCATCAACCAAGCGCCTACCGATTTCACCCAGCCCGATGCAAAGATAAAACTGACCGCTAAGGCAGCACCTATAAAATCAGTACTCTTTCTTCCTTCTACATAAGAAAATACCACCCCCCACAACATGCCCAAAGGAAATCCATTTAAAAATAAGAACAGCACATTGTAAGGAGCAGGCACTAAAGCAAAGAACAACCAGGCCAACCAAGCAATTCCAGTCAATAAAAAAATAATTTTATACCTATTTACTTTTTGGAGTCCTGATATAAATTTAATTCCATAAAATTTTGCCAACAGATAGCCCAACATTTGACTTATGACCAAGGCTGTTTTATAGGCAATAGGGCCAAAGCTTAAACCATCAAAAGTACAAACCGTGAAAGATTTTCTAAACCCAAAAATAAATACATAAGTGCCAAAGGAAACCAAGGCAGCATATACTGCTACAGATTTATCTTTTGTAAATAATGGCATAGTGGTATTTTTTATTCCTAAATCAAATTTACTGTTTTAAACATCTACAATATTGACTAAATTTATGCTTTATGAAAAAGCCTTCTATTTGTATTTCTCCTATTGATTGGGGCCTTGGCCATGCCACTAGGTGCATTAAACTT
>CAINEG010000062.1 GCA_903847655.1 uncultured Bacteroidota bacterium | reverse complement strand
ATTTGAGCATTGGTAGATCCTATAATTTGTGCAGCTAATAAGCCCGCGTTCTTAGCACCATTTAAAGCAACGGTGGCAACAGGTACACCGCCTGGCATTTGTAAAATTGATAATATACTGTCCCAACCTTCTGCTGAATTAGTCGATTTTATAGGAACACCAATTACGGGTAAACTAGTTAAGGCCGCTACCATGCCTGGTAAATGAGCTGCTCCACCAGCCCCTGCTATAATTACTTGTAAGCCTCTTTTGCGTGCTGTTTTTGCATATTCAACCATTCTGTCGGGTGTTCGATGCGCAGATACCACAGTTAATTCAAAAGGAATATTGAAAGTTTTTAAAGTATCTGCAGCTGCCTGCATGATAGGTAAATCACTATCGCTTCCCATTATTATACCAACTTGTGCAGGTGTAGACATAATTGAATTTTGATGCAAGTTAAGTTAATTTTTTATTAGATACCCAGAGGCTGGAAACAAAAGGGGGGTTGCCTTGGTGGATAGTATATTGATTTCGAAATAATTAGCAGTAGTTGTAGGGAATTGAATGATTCTTTTGTGTCCAATGGTAGTACCCTCAAATATTTTTACAGCATCTTGGGCATTCGAACCAGCTTTTACTTCAAAGGAAATGACGCGTTGTCCAAATTCAATTTTTTCTTTAAGTTGAATGGCATTTAACTTCACTGGTTGTTTGATTTGAATTTTCATTCCATTGTCAGTGAAGCTAACGGAAGCGTAATAAAACAAATCGATACTAAAGGCTTGTTGACGAATTTTTCTAAAATCCATTAGAGCAGATGAATCTTCAGGGGCAATTAAACCTTTTCTATTAGGTGGCACATTTAAAATCATATTGCCGCCATGTCCTACTGAATTTAAATATAAATTAAATAAGGTATTACCCGATTTAACGGTAGCGTCTTCTTCTGCATGATAAAACCATCCTTTGCGAATAGACACATCTGCCTCTGCGCCAATCCAATTCTTTCCATTAAAGTTTCCTCTATTCAAAGTATCGTTAGGGGGTGCGCCTTCGCCTCTTTTAAAGCCGGCGGTATCTAATAAGTTCCAGTTGGTTTCATTAATTAATCCATTTTCATTGCCTACCCAACGAATATGAGGTCCAATATCACTGAATATAACAATATTAGGTTGGTAAGACATCGCAGAATCTTTGAACCTTGTAAAATCATAGACTTGCTTTTTACCATTAGGCCCTTCTCCATTCGCGCCATCCCACCATAGTTCAGTAAACTTACCATAACCAGTTAAGAGTTCCTTCATGGTTTGAATATAGATATCGTTATAAGCTGCAGTGCCATATTGTGGATGGTTTCTATCCCAGGGTGAAATATAGACACCCATTTCAATACCTGCTTTCTTACAGGCCTCTGATAACATTTTAATGACATCGCCTTTTCCATCCATCCATTTAGATTCTCTTACTGTATGCTTGCTAAATTTACTTGGCCATAAACTAAATCCATCATGGTGCTTGGCGGTAATAATTATTCCTTTGGCACCTGCTGCTTTCGCAATGCCTGCCCACTGGTTACAATCTATGGCTGTTGGATTAAAAACATTTGGGTCTTCACTTCCTTTTCCCCACTCTAAATCGGTAAAAGTATTCGGGCCAAAATGCATAAATAAATAAAATTCCTTTTCATGCCAAGCCAATTGTTGCTTAGTAGGAGTGGGTCCGAATTTTTCTTGAGCCACTAATATCGTATTAGATGCTAAAAAGAAAAGGACAGTGTTAAAAAATAAACAAATATATTTTTTCATGAAACTTGTTTTAAATAGTATACTTCTTTTAGATATTTATACTGAAAGCGCTCTTTTATATAATTGAATGGTGTTTTCTAATCCTAAATAAAGGGCATCGCTAATTAAGGCATGTCCAATACTTACTTCATCAATACTTGGAATAGATTGTATTAAATAAGGCAAGTTGAATCTGTCTAAATCATGGCCTGCGTTAATACCAAGCCCTAATTTTTTAGCAAGCGCTGCTGCATTTATATAAGGCTCAATAGCTTTTTCTTTATTTCCAGCGGCAAACTGCTTTGCATACATTTCAGTGTATAAT
>CAINEG010000061.1 GCA_903847655.1 uncultured Bacteroidota bacterium | reverse complement strand
TCAATATCGTTCACTAAAAAAACACCATTCCCCATATAAATTGCACCAGAGGGGTCGGTTGTATATGCGTGATGTGCATGGTGTGTATCGTGGTCATCAAAACCGCTTAATAAAATTTCACGGGTATCTGCTACGTCATCCCCATTCGTATCTTTTAATAACATGAAGTTTGTTCCTTGAGAAAGATAAACACCCTCGGGTGCAAGTTCAAACCCCAAAGGAAGTTGTAAGCCATCTGCAAAGGTGGTTTCTTTATCTGCTTTACCATCACCATTGGTATCTTCTAAAATAATTAATTTGTCATTTGGTTTTGGATCACCCGGCTTCCAATGCGGATAGGTGGGCATCACCGCTACCCATAATCTTCCTTTATTATCAAATGAAATTTGAACAGGGTTGGCTAGTTCAGGAAACTCTACCTCAGAAGCAAATAAATTTATTTGATAGCCCGGCGCCATTTTAAATTTATCAAGTGCATCCTGCCCATATAAATATTTCGGCGCTTCTGCTTTTCCTGTTGGCATAAAATTGGTTTCCACAACAGGAAGCGTAGATGTTTTTGCATCAGCTGCAGCGACATTATATTTTTTTCCCTTTGCAGCAAACCAGACAGCGGTATCGCGTATAACCGTCATCTCTCTTATTTTTTGTAATTCAGCGGGATAATTTGCTGGGCCAAATGGATCATAGCGACGACCAAACACGTGCACACCATTCGGTGCTTTAAAATCATTGTGCCACATCCAATCTTTTTCTATTACTGCAGCTAATACTTGTGCGCGATTCGCTTCATTAATTACGGGCGTTTTTCCAAAAACGGCATCCACTAAAAATGGTGCTAATTTTTTATAGCCATCATCGTTTAATTGAGATCCATCAATAGTTAAATCGTTGGCGGGATTGTCCAACCATGTTTTTGTTGGTGTAAATGCGTCAACAAAAAGTACGCCGTTTTTTTCTGCCACCTGCTTCATGGCCTCTTTATAAAGTTGTAAATTTTTATTTTCTGCTTGGCCGTTGGGCAAATCGAATTTATTTGAAAGATCTTCAAATGCAATTGGAGAAACGATCGCCAACTGTGGAGCAGAAGTGCCATTATATTTTTTTGATTTCGTGTGATTTATAAAAGCTGTTAATTCTGCTTTATAATTTTCAACACCAGCAGGTCCTTGAAAAGATTCGTCAAAACCAAACATCGCAATAATTATATCTGCGCTATGTGTTGCAATCCACTCATCGGGATATGCTAAAAAGCCTTCGGTGTGTGGGTTGTCCGCTAATTCAGTTTGAAATTTTTCTGCGCCAGGAAAAGCCCATGGCGTAGGGCGTCCAGAGTGTGGACGAAAACCGGGTGTGTTACCACCATCACACATATTGCGTACATATAATTGATTGTTTGGATAACGAAGCTGAAGCTCGGTTTCAAAATATCCAAAGTTCATCATACGAGAACCTAAATTATTTCCTACTAAAATAATGTGTGCACCTTTTTTTACCTGTAGTTTACTTGGTACTGCAGGATTGAATGCCAACAAAGCCACTCCAACAACAGCAATGGTTGCGAATATGATTTTGTTTAAACTTTTTTTTATGTTCATTTTTGGTGTTAAGGTGTGTGACTAATAAAAAATTATTTCGGTTTATTATAAAACTAAATCTGGATTACGTGGGCCAAAGTGTTTTAATATTACTATTGGATCGGTGTCAGAGTTGTTTACAATTTTTACGCCGTCTTTTGCAGCGGCTTCGCTTATAAAAAATTCATCGTTGGTCAATTGACCATATCTAATTAAAGCGGGGGTTTCAATATCCCAAACGCCCATTTTACC
>CAINEG010000060.1 GCA_903847655.1 uncultured Bacteroidota bacterium | reverse complement strand
ATGTTCTAGTTTTTTAATATATCGATAAATAAAAATAGCCAATATACTTAAAAGAAAAATCAAGCCCATCCAAAATGGATAGGATTTGGTCAAAGTTTCAAAGGGCATCCATTCACTTAAAACCGTGCCATAATATTTTATATTTTCTACCAATGAAGTTTCCCCTTTTTGCCTAGCTCCTGTCAAACTGATACTAAGCAAATAATTTCTAATTAAATTAATACTGATTAAGGAACAGGAGATGAATCCAAAAATAAAAAAATGTTTTATTTTTTTAATAAGCTCCATTTCTCTTGATAAAATGATAAGCAAGGCCCCAGTCATGACTAAAGTAACACCAGCCAATCTGGTTTCAAAGGCAATCGCTGAGACCAATGCCAAGACTACTAAATTTTTAGTAGTGTAAGTTTTAAAATAATCAAAGCAAATCCAAATAAATAACAAAACTTCTACAATAAACAATGCTTCAGACCATAACATGGTATAAATTTCTAATAAGCTTGGACTAGCTGCGATGGCCAATAATAATATCCATTTTAACCATTTGGCCCTATTTAGTTTTTCTAAAATGCTGCCACTGATAAATATGACCATCCCAAAAAGTATTGCATTCAGATAAGGTGCTAAAATGGTAATGTCCTGTCTAAAAACAAACTGCACAAAGGCTAAAAAGCTTGGATAAAATAAGGGAAACAAAATAAAAGGCTGGTCATCAAATTGATAGTAGCCATGCCCATTCAACACACTCTGCGAAGCGCTGATGTAATAGATCGAATCTGGAGATATCCCTAGCCCCCCATGTTGGGTAAAGGCAATGACTGCCAAAAAGCCCAGGATAGCCACCAATAAAGAATCTATATTGTTTATTAAAAGACGCAAGCGATAGGTTTTTGCAAAAATACACACTTTATCTCTAGGAACTAAGCCTATTCGATTGGCAAAAGGGCCAAAAAACCATTGGTACATCTTTATTTTGCTAAAAGGGAAAAAAGTAGGAAATTAACTGCCTCAACCGATTCCTTAACAACGATTAATATCCAATGAAACAAAACATCCAAAATTTTTTAAAAGCCTTAGCAATTTTTTGCTTTTTAGGTTTAATGCTTAGTGCTTGTAGTAACAAAAGAAGCAGTACTCCAAAAGTATTGGTTTTCTCTAAAACCGGCGGCTATCATCATGAGTCCATTCCAAAAGGAATTAAAGCCATTCAAGACCTAGGTGCCAAAAACGGCTTTGAAGTAGATACAACTACTGATGAAACAAAATTCAACGAGGACAATTTAAAAAAATATGCTTCCTTGATCTTCTTAAGTAGTACAGGCGAATTATTAAGTGGCAGTCAAGAAATTGCTTTAGAAAGATACATGCAAGCAGGTGGCGGATTTGTAGGCATACATGCTGCAGCTGATGCAGAATATGATTGGAACTGGTATACTCAAATGGTGGGTGCTTCTTTTTTAAGCCATCCTGATCAACAAGTAGCTACTTTAGTAATCAACGATAAAACGCATCCATCTACCGACAGCTTACCAGCTACCTGGTCTAGAAAAGATGAGTGGTACAATTTTAGAAATATCAATAAAGACATTAAAGTATTAATAAGTATTGACGAGAAATCATACGAGGGTGGAAAAAATGACGACAATCATCCAATGGCTTGGTACCATGCATTTGATGGTGGTAGAGTATTCTATACCGAATTAGGCCATACCGATGAGTCTTATTCCGACCCCTTGTATTTAAAACACATTCTAGGTGGTATTCAATATGCGATCGGTGAAAACAAAGCAGATTACAGCAAAGCGCATAGCGTCTATGCACCAGACGAAAGCCATTTTAGTAAAACACAATTGGTAAAAGGTACTTTCTTCGAACCAACCGAATTGACCGTCTTACCTAATTTGGATGTTATTGTTGTACAACGTCGCGGTGAAATTTATTTATACAACAATGAAACTAAAAAAATCAAACAATCTGGTTTTTTAAATGTGTATTGGAAAACTGAAAAAACACCAGGCGTGAATGCAGAGGAAGGTTTATTGGGCGTAAAAGCAGATCCTGATTTTGCAAAAAATCATTTTGTATACATGTTCTATAGCCCTGCAGATACCTCTGTGAACAGATTGTCTCGTTTTACTTTAGAAAATGACACGATAAAAAATAGTTCAGAAAAAATTATTTTACAATTTTATGAGCAACGTGAAATTTGTTGTCATACCGGTGGATCCATTGCCTTTGGTCCTAATAATAATTTATTTGTTTCTACAGGCGACAACACTACTCCATTTGATGAACCAAAACAAAAATTTGTGAGTCATGGTTATGCACCTTTAGATGATCGTCCAGGACATCAACAATATGACGAACGTCGTAGCTCGGGTAATACCAACGATTTGCGTGGTAAAATTTTACGCATCAAAGTAAAAGAAGATGGTTCTTATGAAATTCCTGAAGGAAATTTATTCCCTAAAGGAACTGATAAAACAAGACCAGAAATTTATGTCATGGGGGACCGTAATCCTTACAGAATTTCTGTAGATCCAAAAAATGGTAATTTATACTGGGGTGAAGTGGGACCTGATGCCAATGACGATAGCCTTGAGACAAGAGGCCCTCGTGGTTATGATGAAGTAAACCAAGCCCGTAAAGCTGGTTTCTTTGGCTGGCCTTTCTTTATAGGCAACAATTATCCTTATCATCTATATGATTATGCCACTGGGAAATCTGGACCTACTACAGATCCAGCTAAACCTATCAATAATTCAAGAAACAATACAGGCTTGACTGAATTACCTCCTGCTCAGCCTGCATTTATTTGGTACCCTTATGCTGTTTCCATGTTTGATTTCCCATCCTTAGGTGCAGGCGGACGTACAGCCATGGCCGGCCCAGTCTATTACAGCGATTTATATCCTGAAGAAACTAGGTACCCTTCTTATTATGATGGTAAATTTTTCTTCTACGAATGGATGCGCGGTTTTATCAAGGCAGTAAGCATGAAGGCCAATGGAGATTATGATAGAATGGAACCATTTATGGGTCATACAAAATTCAACTCTGCCATTGACATTGAAGTAGGCCCTGATGGTCGTTTTTATGCATTGGAATATGGAACTGGTTGGTTTACTAAAAATCCAGACGCTGGACTAGTTCGTATAGATTATAAAAAATAAAAATAATAGCATGCACAAAAGACAATTTATTAAAGACGTATTATTGACCACCATGGCCGCCCCATTGGGAATGGCTAGTATGGCGCAAAGTTTTAAACAAAAAGAAAATGTGCCTGCTTTAGTATTGGCCAAGGATGATGATTTTTGGTTGACCATCAGAAATCAATACTTGCTAAAACCAGATTATATCAATTTGGAGAATGGTTACTATAATTTTTTACCTCAACCTATTCTTAATAAACTCATTGAGCATATCAAAGAAGTGAATTACCAAGGTTCTTATTATATGAGAACTGTTCAATGGGACAATAAAAAGAAAATTGCAGCCAGATTAGCTGGCATAGCCGGTTGTTTGCCGGAAGAAATGGCCATTACTAGAAATACTACTGAATCAATTGATTTAGTGGTGGGTGGTTTTGATTGGAAAGCGGGTGACGAAGCGGTAATGGCAGTTCAAGATTATGGTGCGATGTTGGACATGTTTGAACAAGTTAAAAATAGATACGGGGTGGTGACAGTGAAAGTATCTGTGCCTCTGCATCCCAAAAATGACGAAGAGATTGTGAACCTTTATGCCAATGCCATTACTGCTAAAACCAAGCTAATGATGGTTAGCCATATGATCAATATTACTGGACAAATTCTACCTATCCGTAAGATTTGTGATATGGCCCATGCCAAAGGGGTTCAAGTAATTGTAGATGGGGCACATGCTTTTGCGCATTCTAAATACCGTATTGATGAATTGAATTGTGATTACTATGCAGCTTCCTTACATAAATGGTTAAGTGCTCCATTAGGCGCAGGCTTATTGTACATCAATAAAAATAATATTAAAAAATTATGGCCCTTACTTGCCGATGGTGAAAAAGACCTTACTAAAATTAATAGACTCAATCACATTGGAACTCATCCAGTGCATACCGATTTAACCATCAATGATTGTATTGATTATTATGAAATGATTGGAGCAGAGCGTAAAGAAGCAAGAATGTATTTTTTACAAAACTACTGGACCAGCAAAGTTAGAAACTTACCAAGAGTTTTATTAAATACCCCTGCCGATGCAATTAGAAGTTGTGGTAT
>CAINEG010000059.1 GCA_903847655.1 uncultured Bacteroidota bacterium | reverse complement strand
GGGTTTCCTTACTCATTTTTTTACCACATGCACTGCCAGCGCCATGCGCCGGATAAATCACAATATCATTAGGCAATGGCATAATTTTATTTCTTAGGGAATCATATAAGTAGCCAGCTAATATATCTTGTGTTAGTTCTTCTTTTATTTTTTGCGCCAAATCAGGACGACCTACATCTCCAATAAACAAAGTATCACCACTAAATAAAGCCACTTCTTTGCCGTTTTCATCCATCAATAAGTAGCAAGTGCTTTCCATGGTATGGCCTGGTGTATGCAATACCCTTATCGTAACCTTACCCAATTTAATTTCCTCATTATCTTTTGCCGAATGAAATTCAAAAGCGGGAGCAGCAGTAGGACCGAATACAATTTTAGCACCTGTTTTTTTAGCAAGATCAATATGACCAGATACAAAATCAGCATGAAAATGGGTCTCTAAAACATATTTTATTTTAGCCTTGTCCAACTTGGCTTTTTGAATATAGGGATCAACTTCTCTTAATGGATCAATAATTGCCACTTCGCCTTCACTCATGATGTAATAAGCACCTTGTGCCAAACAACCCGTATAAATTTGTTCTATTTTCATTATCTGATATTTACTATCAACTGCAAAAATATACAATAAAATTAGCTTAAAGCGTGACAAAAATCACTTTTAAGTGCCAAATTTTTATCGGCCATTTTACACTATTTATTTACTAAGTGACTAATAGTACATATCTTGTAATGCTTATTTATGATTTTTGCAAAAAACTAATCAAACATGGAGATAGTCGGCTATCTAGCATCTATTTTAATTGGGGTTTCTTTAGGCCTTATTGGAAGTGGGGGTTCTATTTTAACAGTACCTGTTTTAGTTTACCTGTTTCAAGTGAATCCAATTTTAGCCACCACTTACTCCTTATGTATTGTAGGCTTGAGTAGTATTGCTGGTGTTATTTCAAGAATGAAACAAAGATTGGTCGACATTAAAACGATTATCAATTTTGGGATACCCTCTGTCATAGGCGTATTTTTAGCTCGTAAATTTTTCTTGCCAAATATCCCAGATACTATTCACTTAGCGAATACTTTTATTAGTAAAAGTAATTTTATCATGTTGTTTTTTGCAAGTTTAATGTTGGTATCCGCATTATCCATGATTTTAGGAAAAAACAAGAAAGAGGTGGAAGGGGTTTTGCCCGTATATGGCGTCGCTTTAATGTTGGTAGGACTTGGCGAGGGTATGTTAACAGGTATTGTAGGTGCAGGTGGTGGATTTTTAATCATCCCCGCATTGGTTATTTTAGGCAAGCTCCCAATGAAAAAAGCCATCGCTTCGTCTATTTTTATTATAAGTATAAAATCAATTGTCGGCTTTGTAGGCGATATTTCCCATACCTCCATTGACTGGAATTTTTTAATCGTTATTGTTTTATTGGCTACACTTGGGATTATCATCGGTAATTACCTTAATAAAAAAATGGATGGCGAAAAACTTAAAAAAGGATTCGGCTGGTTTGTATTAGCCATGGCCAGTGTTATTTTTATTGAACAATTCTTTTTCGGAAAATAAGAAAGTTTTCTTTTTTGCAAAATAAGTACCGGAATAATTTTATTACTAAAATTTTATCACCCCTTGTTTAGTCTGTATTATTCTACTATATTTGTAGACTTATAAAATACAAATATGATTGATTTGATAGCGCGTTTAAAAGCGCCTTGGCCTTGGTATATCGCTGGTGCAATTATTGGCTTAATTGTTCCGCTATTATTAATTATTGGGAATAAAACATTTGGCTTGTCCTCCAACTTGCGGCATATATGTGCGGCATTTTTCCCTGCGAATATTAAGTTTTTCAAATACAACTGGAAAAATGAAATATGGAACTTGTTTTTTGTGGGCGGAATAATGATTGGTGCATTTATTGCTTCTCATTATTTATCAAATCCGAATGCCCTAGTAATAAATGAAAAATTAAAATTAACCTTAACTAATTTCGGAGTAACCGACTTTAATCATTTAATGCCTGCTGAACTTTTTAGTTTAAACAGCTTAAACTCCATCCGCGGATTTATATTAATGGTGGTGGGTGGTTTTTTAGTAGGCTTTGGAACGAGATACGCGAATGGTTGTACTTCGGGTCATGCGATCATGGGCTTAAGTAATTTACAATGGCCATCATTAGTCGCTACCATCTGCTTTATGCTGGGTGGATTTATAATGACCAATTTTATACTTCCATTTATTTTACAATTTAATTAATGAATATGTCTAACAATACCCAACCACTGAATGATATTAAATTGGACGATACTTCTGCTTGTATTAATCATTCAGAAAAAAAAGAAGCTGGTTTTTCTTTTCTGAAATATACTTTCATTGGAATGCTATTTGGAATTGTTTTTGTTAAAGCAGAAATCATATCCTGGTTTAGAATACAAG
>CAINEG010000058.1 GCA_903847655.1 uncultured Bacteroidota bacterium | reverse complement strand
TGATTTCGAATAATATGATAGGACCACCAAGTGTAAGCATGTTCCATAAATCTGTTTTAGTTAAATATGATACAAGACTAAATTGGCGTGTAGATCAAGAATATTATATTAGAATAATTCAACTTTTAAAAGACTTCGAATACATCAATCAACCATTAATCAATGTTGGCGTAAGCGAAAGCCAAGTAACTAATTCTTGCATCAATGTACCAAGTGTAGAAATACCCGAAGGGCATATTTTATTAGAAAAATACGGAACAAAACCATTAAAGCATATCATCGTATTTGATGCCTGGTGGAGAATATTAAGAAACTGCGAAGTCAGATCCCAAAAGGATCTTACTCAATTTGGCGATACTCAATGGCCTGACTGCATACTAAATATGGTTCAGCTACAATCAAAGTTTTCAAGCGCTTTACTTAAAAATGGCTTGGTTTCAAAAACATTAATGACCTTTTCTTATCTACAAAACATTATTCAAGGTAAACTATAAGCATTGAAATTATCCATCATCATAGTCAACTATAAGTCGTCAAACTATATTAAGGATTGTTTGCAATCTGCAATTGCCTTTGATTCTTATAAAAATTTTGAATGGATGGTGGTGGACAATGATTCCAAAGACCAAAGTAAAGAAACACTGATGCAGGAATTTCCATTTTTGCTTTGGCATGATATGGGCTACAATGCAGGATTTGCACGCGCTAACAATGCAGGCATACAATTGGCTAAAGGAGATACCGTATTACTTTTGAATCCTGATACCATAATTTTAAATGATGCCATTCAAAATACACTAGACTTATTTACAGCATCCGCTTATGTTGCTTGCGGTATACAAATGCTGAATCCAGACCTAACCCCTCAGATCTCAGGCAATCATTTTATGAAAGGTGGCCTGAATCACCTGCTTCCCTTACCCTATTGGGGAGGCTTTTTGAAATGGGTGGCTGGTTTATTCAACGTACAAAAGCCTAGTATTGAAATTGCCAATACAGAAGAAAAAGTTGATTGGATCAGTGGTGCTTTTTTAATGGTTAAAAAACAAGCAATTGAAAAGGCTGGCTTACTAGACAATGACTTTTTCTTATACGCAGAGGAAGTAGAATGGTGCAGCAGATTGGGCCAATATGGGCCATTGTGTATTTTCGGAAGTATACATATTGTACATATTATTGGCGAAGTGATTAGCGCCAATGCAGGCTCAAAGGATAAATCCTATACCAATTTGTATGATCGAAAAGGATTGCAATATATGGTAAGTAACCATCTAAGGATCAGAAAACAATATGGCCTCTTCTGGTTCTTTATTCAACTATTAAATTATACCCTTGCTGTGCCAATCTATTTAATTGCGAGTCTCATTGAAAATATTTTTACCTTAAAAAATCCATTGCCAGACATTAAAAAATCTTTGGCTTTAGGTTATAATGTTGCAAGGGTTTGGGCGCTCAGTGTTCGCATCATTCGCGATCAATCCTATTTTTATAAAGTTCTCTAAGAACTACTTTATTTACAATATATTTGTTCTATGGGAATCATTCAAAAACAAGGCTTAAAATCATCGCTATTTATAATGATGGGCTTTGTCATTGGCGCTTTTAATTTGCTAGTTCTATTTCCCCATTTTTTTTCTAAATCTGACCAGGGTTTAGTAAGGGCTATGATTGACATCGGATCTACCTTATCCATATTTTGTACGCTGGGAACCATCCCAGTGGTCAATAAATTTTACCCCTTTTATAATCAATACTTAGGATCTAAAAAAAACGACCTCCCCTTTATCACTTTGCTGATCAACTTAATTGGCTTTGCATTTATATTGACCATTGGTTGGCAAGAAAAAGATTTTATCATTCGTAAATTAGGCAAGTCCCCCGATTTAGCGGTATACTTTAATTACGTTTACCCTTTTACTTTCTTTTTATTGATGTATTTATGGTTAGAGGGATTTGCTTGGGGATTAAGAAAAGGCGTTTTGACCAATTTATTAAAAGAGACTGTAGTTAGAATTTTAACCAGTGCACTTATTATTGCCTTTG
>CAINEG010000057.1 GCA_903847655.1 uncultured Bacteroidota bacterium | reverse complement strand
GCATAGTAGTGTGGTTAACTGATTTTTAGTCGGCAAATATAATGGAAAGAGGCCAAAATAAGGGCTAAAAAGCCATTAATTTACGGTGCTAAGCTTGATGTTAAAATAAAGCGGAGTACTAGGAGGTATGCATCCTCCACCGGCTACTCCATAGCCTAAATTTGAAGGTAATAGCAGAATAATTTCACCACCTTCACCAATTAAAGGCAGTCCATATTTCCAGCCTGTAATCAAATCATTTAAAACAAAGGTATTGGTACCGCTGTCAAATGAACTTTTATTTAAAAAGGTTCCATTGTAAGTGATTGATATAGAATTACTTAAATTAGGTTTTTTGGTATTCCCAGCTTTAATTATTTGATAATAAAATCCTCTAGCGTCCTTGGTGTAAATTATTTTATTGGCAGTACAATAGTTCAAAATTTGCTGATCCTCGCTTAAATTAGAGGGTGTAGGACTTGCACAACCAGTAGAACTTTTGTTACAAGCAGTATTTGAAAATAGGGCAATAATTGCAAAAAATAGGGCAATTATGGCCAAAAAAGAGGCATTTTTGATGTTTTTTGGATAAAAATGGGTCATTTTTTATTTTTTAGATATTTGATTTCTTGGAACCTTTGTTCGTTCATTTCAAAGGTAAATTGTTGATAGATCCAGGCAAAGCCAAAGGAAATGATCAAAATGGCAATGACCATCCAAATACCATTGCCACTCATATTGGCAATCATATTGGCCCTTTCATACCAACCTATTTCTGAAATCACTAAAATTAGGGTTCCAAATAGAAGGCTGATGCTTAAACCCTTTAAAAAAGGTTTGCGTTTATAATGGGGACGAAGTCTGTCCACAGCCCATTGTTCATAAAATTTTTCTTCGTCTGCATCTATCATGCTACAAATTTATGGAATGCTGGTTAATTTAGGTCTTCATTGCTTACTTTTAATTTACAAACAACTAAAGAAGCTTATGAAAACATTAATTCAAAAATGGGGCATTACTATTTATATATTAGTCCTATCCATTCATTTGTATGCGCAGGTATTGGGGGAGCCGTATAAAATAGTGCAAGTAGTTACTAAACTATTATTGTTGCCCATTTTGATTTTATTTTTATTCGCACAAGACAATCATCAAAATACCCCAAAAGGAAAGTGGTTGGTTCTATTGGGATTGGTTGGATCATGGGCAGGGGATGCTTTTTTATTAGGTGATAATTATTTTATCCCTGGTATGGTGGCCTTTATGACCACTCATATATTTAATATTATTTTCTTTAGTAAAATTTATGGACCCTTGCAACCACGCTCTAAAAAATTATATCTCTCTAAGTTTATTTTGATTTGTTTTTGTTTTTTCATTTATTTTCAATTGAAAGCATCCATGGGCGCTTTGATCTATCCTGTATTGGTATACATGGCATTAATTTGTAGCGCTGCATTAATGGCTATTCATGTATCTAACAATTCTAGTACTAAATTAATTGCCAATTTGTTTTGGACACCAGGGATGTTGTTTTTTATTTGTTCTGATACAGTGCTTGCTTTTAACAAATTTAGTTGGGAAAAAACAGGCCCGCATATTCAACATATTGGATTAGTGACCATGCTTACTTATGGAATCGCACAACTATTATTAGTCAAAGGATTTCAATTGTATTTTACCACTGCATCCAAAGAAACCGTATAAAAATATTTCAGCTTCTTATTTTTAACTGTAATATAATTAGACATAGTCTATACTACATAAAAAAACCTCCTTCCCGAGTGCTCGGGAAGGAGGTTTTTTTATTATTGGATGCGAATAAATCGCTTTCAATATTAGTAACCCATACCACCCATATCAGGTGCATGTCCACCACCTTGTGGCGCTGCAGCTGGAGCTGGTTTGTCTGCAATTACACACTC
>CAINEG010000056.1 GCA_903847655.1 uncultured Bacteroidota bacterium | reverse complement strand
CAGCGCTCAAACTTATTCCTCACTTTCTACGATAGTACCGTAGTCAACTAATAACTCTTCGCCAGAAGCTATATCTCTAATGGCTTCAAACTCTTCTCCTTCGTTTAAAGAAATCACATTGGGGGTTTCAGAATGGTTTAAATAAATTACTAAATCAACTAATTTAAAACCATAGTCTGGTATAAAATAAAAATCTTCATCAAATAAACAATGATTCTCAATTAAATCTTTGGAATGTTGTGGTAAGGCATCTACTTCCTCTTTACTTACTTTAATCCAATCACCAACCCCTTTTGAAAAAATATTTTTAGTGCCTTTCGGAATATCTCTAATGGCGAATACACCAATACCATGCAATGGCGATGGTTTAATCATCACATAGGTAGAGGCTGCTAATTCTTTTAATAAGGCTTCTTTATTCATAAGGGATTAAATGAAATTTTGCATACAATCTTTTAAAGAAGCCTCCCAACTTGGAATGACTATACCCAATTCATTTTCAATCTTATCGGTAGCTAAAACCGAATAAGTAGGTCTTATGGCTGGAGTAGGAAATTCTTTTGTGGTAATGGATACTAAGTTACAAGATAGGCCTGCATTGGCTTTAATGGCCGAAGCAAAATCATACCAAGTAGTTTCTCCTTGATTGGCATAATGATAAATGCCTTGTACCATTTTTCCTGCATTGATGGCTTCAATTATTTTTATAGTTGCAATGGCTAGGTCCTTGGCATAAGTGGGTCTGCCCAATTGATCACCCACGATTTTTAATTCGGTACGCTCTTTCATTAAACGAATCATGGTCTTCACAAAATTATTTCCATGGCTACTAAATACCCAAGAAGTTCTAATGATAATAGTAGATGGATTTTCATGCAAAGCAAATTGCTCACCGCTTGCTTTAGTTTGTCCATAAAAATTAATCGGATCTAATTTTGTTTCTGGCAAATAAGGCATGATGGACTGACCATTAAAAACATAATCCGTAGAATAAGTGATGAAACGTATATTGTTTTTCATGGAAATACTTGCCAATGTTTGCACTGCAATGGCATTGATAGTATTGGCTAATTCTTTTTCTGTTTCCGCTTTATCTACAGCCGTATAAGCTGCCGTGTTAATAATTAGATCTGGTGCAATGGTATGGATGATGGCTTCGAAGGAAACAGGCTTGGCTAAATCTAATTGAGTTCGATCTAGAAAAATAAATTCATAAACAGGCAATGTTTTTGCCAACTGACTCAGCTCCCATCCCAATTGACCATTGGCCCCTGTTACTAGTATTTTTTTTATCGACATTATTTAGAGGTAAATTCTTTAGGCAATTTTGTCCACTCGCTCGGTGGCAATGCTTTAAAATAATCGTAAGTTTTTTTCAAACCTTCTGCACGATCTACTTTGGGTTCCCAACCTAACAATGTTTTCGCCTTGGTAATATCGGGTTGTCTTTGCTTTGGGTCGTCCACAGGTAAATCCTTGTACACAATCTTAACAGCAGACCCTGTTAGTTTCAATACCTCTTCTGCAAAATCTTTTAAGCTAATTTCATTCGGGTTACCAATATTCACCGGACTTGAATAGTCACTTAATAATAATCTATAAATACCTTCTACTAAATCATCCACATAGCAGAAGCTTCTTGTTTGTGATCCATCTCCAAACACGGTCATGTCCTCACCTCTTAATGCTTGACCAATAAAGGCAGGTAGGGCACGGCCATCATTCAAGCGCATTCTTGGGCCATAGGTATTGAATATTCTGATGATTCTTGTCTCTACCTGATGAAAAGTATGGTAGGCCATAGTGATGGACTCCATGTATCTTTTGGCTTCATCATACACTCCTCTTGGACCCACTGGATTTACATTACCCCAATACTCCTCTGTTTGTGGATGCACGAGTGGGTCGCCATAAACCTCACTGGTACTTGCCACCAATATTCTTGCCCCTTTTGCTTTCGCTAAGCCTAATAAATTATGTGTACCCATCGCACCTACTTTTAAGGTTTGAATAGGAATTTTTAAATAATCGATAGGACTTGCAGGTGATGCGAAATGTAAAATATAATCTAGTGTGCCTTCTATCTCAATAAAGGTAGTAACGTCATGATGTATGAATTCAAAATTGGGATTAGATCTTAAGTGTGCAATGTTTTGTAAATCGCCCGTAATTAAATTATCCATCGCAATCACATAATAGCCTTCACTAATAAAACGATCACTTAAATGCGATCCTAAAAATCCCGCAGCCCCAGTAATTAAAATTCTTTTCTGACTCATACTATTTATTTTGTGGCGGAAGCCCTGCCAATGCTTTCATAATGGTATCCTAATTCTTTCATCTTAGCTACTTCAAAAAGATTACGACCATCAAAAATGATTTTGTTTTTAATCTCTTTTTCTATTCTTTCAAAATCGGGGGTTCTAAACTCACTCCACTCTGTGGCAATGATTAAAAAATCAGCTCCAGACAATGCCTCGTACTGACTTCCTGCATATTTTATCTTGTCACCTATTTGTGCTTTTACATTGGGCATGGCTTCTGGATCATAAGCAGTCACTGTTGCGCCTAGTTCTGTTAAAGCATTAATCATACTTAAGGCTGGTGCTTCTCTAATGTCATCGGTATTGGGCTTGAAGGCCAAACCCCATAGTGCAATATGTTTGCCTTTTAAATCCCCTTTGTAATAAGATTTTATTTTTTCAACTAAATGTATTTTTTGATGCGCGTTTACTTTTTCTACCGCTTTCAAAATTTCAAAATCATAATTCACTTCATCAGAAGACATGATTAATGCTTGTACATCTTTAGGAAAACAAGATCCTCCATAGCCTATTCCTGGGAATAAAAAACGCTTCCCAATTCTATCATCCGATCCGATGCCTCTTCTTACCATATCTACATCGGCGCCCATGCGCTCACACAATTGAGCCACTTCATTCATGAAAGATATCTTGGTGGCCAAAAAACTATTGGCTGCGTACTTCGTTAATTCAGAACTACGCTCATCCATAAATATCACAGGATTCCCCTGTCTAACAAAGGGCGCGTATAAATCACTCATTAATTTTTTAGCTCTTTCTGATCTTGTGCCTACGACTACACGATCTGGTTTCATGAAATCATCCACCGCTACCCCTTCTCTTAAAAATTCAGGATTGCTTACTACATCAAATTCGCCTTTATAATTTTTGGCAATAGCCGCTTTTACTTTATCCGCAGTACCCACGGGCACGGTACTTTTATTCACAATGACTTTATACCCTTTCATTATTTTTCCCAAATGATCGGCCACACCTAATACATATTTTAAATCGGCACTGCCATCCGCACCCGGAGGCGTAGGCAAGGCCAAAAAGATAATTTCTGCTTCATCTAAAACAGTTTCTAATTGAGTCGTGAAGGTTAAACGCTCTTCTTTGATATTTCTTAAAAATATTTTTTCTAAGCCTGGTTCATAAATAGTGATCTGACCCGCACTAAATTTATCAACTTTGTTTTTATCAATATCGACACAACTTACTTTATTTCCTGTTTCAGCAAAACATGTGCCTGTTACTAAGCCCACATAACCTGTTCCTACGACTGTAATTTTCATTTAAATGATTTTATTTGAAAAAAGATTTTACACCTTCCACAATATACGACAATTGCTCCTCGTCCATTTCTGTATGCACTGGCAAGGAACATACATAGGCAGTTAATTGATCCGTTACTGGCAAATTCCAATTGAAATTTTTTTGCTCGCCAAACATTTTTTGCAAATGACCAGGTACCGGATAATAAATCATGCAAGGAATATCCTTAGCAGCCAAATGGGCAATGAATTTATCACGGTCTACACCTATTAGTTGTATGGTATATTGATGATATACATGTGAACTATAATTTAAGTTCGATGGCGTTATGATTTCTTTAGTAGAGGCAAAAGCATCAGTATAATATTTAGCTACTGATTGTCTAGCCGAATTGTACTTATCTAAATGTTTTAATTTAAT
Organism: uncultured Bacteroidota bacterium; assembly: GCA_903847655.1. The sequence goes on along the minus strand of CAINEG010000056.1, from coordinate 4,816 downwards.
ATTTAAAATAGCAGCTTGAATTGAATCTAATCTTGAATTACATCCCACTAAATCATGATAATACCTTGCAGACTGTCCATGGTTTGCAATCATACTCATTTTATCTGCCAATACTTTATCATTCGTAAACAAAGCACCTCCATCTCCAAAGGCCCCCAGGTTTTTACTAGGATAAAATGAAGTGGCTCCAATATGTCCAATGGTTCCTGTTTTTTTTGTGGCTCCATTGGAGAAAGTATAATCACATCCAATGGCTTGTGCATTGTCTTCAATCACCAATAAATTATTTGCCTTAGCAATTTCCATAATTTCTTCCATGGGTGCTGCATGGCCATATAAATGTACAGGCACAATCACTTTTGATTTAGGCGTAATTGCTTTTTTCAAACTTTCAATATCCATACAAAATGTAATAGGATCTACATCTACGAAAACAGGTTTCAATCCAAGCAATGCCACTACCTCTGTGGTTGCGATATATGTAAATGAAGGGGTTATAATTTCATCGCCCGGTTTTAGGTCTAAGGCCATCATGGCTATTTGTAATGCATCCGTTCCATTGGCACAAGGAATCACATATGTTGATCCCAAATAAGTGGCTAAATTTTGAGTGAAATCTTTTACGGCCTTACCATTGATGTAGGCAGCACTGTCTAAAACTTCCTGAATGGCTTGGTCTACTTCTGACTGGATGGCCAAATACTGATTTTTAGTATCGACCATTTGAATTTTTCGCATCCTTTGAATTTGTGCAAATTTACAATAAAATGGCTAATTCGGTCCATTTCTGACCCATATAAGCTGTTCCAAAACAATTTGAATAGATATGCTATTTTTTATTGATTTTTGTCTTAAGAAATAGCCCCATGTATTTGTACAAAGTCTTTTTATGGTTGTATCCTCTGATTGCTCGTTGCATTAGCCCATTTAATGCAAAGGCCAAACAATGGCTGATGGGACAAAATGAGGTTTGGGATCAAATCAATCAATTCGTCCCTAAAATCAAGCAACCCATAATCTGGATACATTGTGCTTCTTACGGTGAATTTGAACAAGGATTGCCCATTATTGAAAACTTAAAAAGCAGTTACCCCGATCATCAAATTTGGCTGACTTTCTTTTCACCTTCTGGCTACCTGTACCGAAAAAATGATCCTGCGGTTGATTTTATTACCTACTTACCTTTTGATAGCGCCAACAATGCTGCACGATTTATACAAATGGTACAACCCAAATTAATTGTATTTGTTAAATATGAATTTTGGTATCACTATTTACAAGAAGCCAAGGATCAACATATTCCCACCCTATTGGTTTCGGCTATTTTTAGACCAGGTCAAATTTTCTTTCAATTCTATGGAGTTTTTTATAAAAAAATATTGTCTTTATTTACAAGTATATTGGTACAAGACAAAACCTCTTTTGACTTAATAAAAAGTATTGGCCCAAATTTAAAAGTTGAAATTACTGGAGATACAAGATTTGATAGAGTGGTTCGAACTGCTGCTGCTATCACTAAGTTTGATTGGATTCAAAAATTAAACCAAAATAAAATAATTATTGCAGGCAGTACATGGAAGGAAGACCATGCCTTATTAGCCAATGCATCCAAAAGTTTACAAAAAATAAATTGGATCATTGTACCACATCATGTAGATTCAAATGCAATAGATGAATGCAAAACTTATTTTCCTACTGCCATTACCTTAACCGCATTGCAAAATTCTAATCAGCATTTTACATTGCCGACAATTATTATCATTGATCAAATTGGACTACTAAGAAATTTATACCAATACGCATTTATGAGTTATGTGGGTGGCGGTTTTGGGAAAGAGGGGGTGCATAATGTTTTGGAGCCAGCCGCTTTTGGACAACCAGTAATATGGGGCGAAAAAGATGAAAAATACATCGAAGCAGTTGGATTGAGGAAGGCAGGCGGTGGTTTTAAAATAAAATCTGCCAATGAATTGATCGTACTTGCACAAGCATTGATTTCCAATGAAGAAAAATACAAGGAAGCCGCTGTTCATGCCAAAAATTTTATTACTAAAAATGCAGGGGCTACCCATAAAACAATTCAATTTATTAAAGACCAGCAACTATTACCCTAGGATTGTTTACTTTTGAGCATCAAGCTTATTGATATAATAATAATTAAGTACAGGATATGTTTATTGAACAAAATATTACAGGAGAAAGAAGAGGCTGGATTGAAGTCATTGGGGGAAGCATGTTTAGTGGTAAAACTGAAGAACTAATCCGAAGATTAAAAAGAGCTAAAATCGCGAACCTTAAAGTTGAAATATACAAACCTGCCACAGATACTCGTTTTGATGTGAATAAAGTAGTCAGTCACGACGCCAATTCTATTGATTCTATTGCAGTTCTTGATTCCAATGAAATTTTAGCCTTGGCCAAAGAGGCGGATGTCATTGGTATTGACGAAGCACAATTTTTTGATGCAGGGATTATTAAAGTATGTGAAACTTTAATGATGCAAGGTAAAAGAGTGATTGTGGCAGGACTTGACATGGATTATTTAGGCAACCCTTTTGGACCCATGCCACAATTGTTAGCCATCGCAGACTTTATTACCAAACTACATGCTATCTGTGTAAAGTGTGGGCATTTAGCCAATATTTCCTACAGAACCAGTAATGAAGCAGGTACGGTGGTACTGGGAGAAAAAAATAATTACGAACCCCGTTGTAGAATTTGTGCCAGTAAATAATGAACTCCATTAAATCCATATATACCCTATTCAAAAAAGATGCTTTGCTAGAGTTTAGGCAACAATATACTTTTTTTGGCATCTTATTATACATAGCCTCAACTACTTTTGTTATTTACTTAACCATGGGCCAGCCTGATGATAGGGTTTGGAATGGCCTTTTTTGGGTGACCCTTTTATTTATTTGTATCAATACGGTGGCTCGAAGTTTTTTACAAGAAGGTAGAGGACGCATGCTTTATTTTTATACCATTGTCCATCCTGTAGATTTTATTTTCTCTAAATTAATTTATAATAGTTTACTCATGTGCTTGATGAGTGGCCTAAGTTTACTATTATTCATTTTATTGTTAGGCAACCCACTAGAACATGCACTTTTATTTTTTGGCATGAGTTGTTTGGGTGGAATTAGCTTAAGCTTGGTCTTTAGTTTTTTAGCAGCCATTGCTTCTAAGGCACAGCAACCATCAGCCATCATGGCCATACTTGGTTTCCCTTTAATTATTCCTCAATTAATGTTATTGATGAAAATTGCCAATATCGCTTTTGCGGATGTGGTGCAAAATGGACTACCTCAATTAGTAGGTTTATTATGCGGCTTTGATATTATGATAGTAGCGCTATCCTATATTCTCTTTCCTTTTCTTTGGAAGGAATAGGACTAAAACTGCAGGTGACGAACAGTTTGTCCGTTATTAATAAGTTGCTTCAAAGATTCTATTCCAATATTCAAATGTCTTTGTACAAATTGCGCAGTTACTTTTGAATCGCTGGCTTCTGTTTTCACCCCCTCTGGTACCATGGGAGAATCGCTGACTAATAATAAAGCCCCTGTAGGAATTTTATTGTAAAAGCCTACAGTGAAAATAGTAGCCGTTTCCATATCAATGGCGTAAGCTCTGATATCAGTTAAATATTCTTTGAATTTTTCATCATGCTCCCAAACTCTTCTATTAGTCGTATACACAGTACCCGTCCAATAATCTACACCGTTATCTCTAATGGTGGTAGAAATTGCTTTTTGTAATGCGAAGGCAGGTAAGGCAGGCACTTCTGGTGGAAAGTAATCGTTGGATGTACCCTCTCCTCTTATGGCTGCAATAGGTAAGATTAAGTCGCCTATTTTATTTCTCTTTTTTAAACCACCACATTTTCCTAAAAACAAAACAGCTTCTGGTTGAATGGCTGTTAATAAATCCATAATGGTGGCAGCACCCGGACTACCCATGCCAAAATTAATAATGGTAATGCCATCAGCCGTTGCGCACTGCATGGGCTTATCTTTGCCAACTACTTCTACTTTATGCATTTCGGCAAACATGTTTACGTAATTGCTAAAGTTGGTGAGTAGTACAAAGCGACCTAATTGGTCTAAGCTTGCCCCCGTATACCTTGGTAACCAATTCTCTACGATTTCTTCTTTTGTTTTCATACAATCGAATTTTAAGGTTTCTCCTACTTATCTTTGGACGAAGTATTATATAAAACTACGAATTTTAATCTAAATGATAGACCTGAATTATCCCAGCTACCCTTGTAAAATAAAAGCCATTGATGGCAAGGATCAAATATTTGACCCCTTTAGAAAAATTTGGGTACTGCTTACGCCCGAAGAATGGGTAAGACAAAACCTATTACAATACCTTGTTCAAACTGTCAGCTATCCAGCTAGTTTAATTGCAGTAGAAAAAGAAATTAAATTAGGCGAATTATCCAAACGATTTGATATAGTGGTTTATAAAAATGATTTGCCTTGGATGATTATTGAATGTAAGGAAGCCAAGGTGGCCTTAAAAGAAAAAACAATGGAGCAAATTTTACAATACCAACAAGTTTTAACGGCGCAGTATTTATTTATAAGCAATGGACATGAAACGATGGGTGCTAAAATAGCATCGGGGAAAATGCAAGCCATGCAAAATTTCCCCGATTACTTATAAAAATATTTCTACCGCCCTACTAAGGGAAGATACCTAATTCAGCATAAGAAGTTCCCACTTTATTAATAGCACATACATATGCTGCGGAACGCATATCTGGAATAGCTGGATTGGCTTTCCAAATTTCCATAATCTCTCTTGT
>CAINEG010000055.1 GCA_903847655.1 uncultured Bacteroidota bacterium | reverse complement strand
AATAGTATATTTAATCTACAAAATGGTAAATATGAAAAGGGTGATACTGTTATTGGCAATTTTAATGAATGGAGTAATATTTAACGAAATCCTGCAGGCGCAAAAACCGACAACTACCTTACCAGATCGACAAGCTACTTATTGCAATCCCATCAATATCGATTATGGTTATTGTCCTATTCCCAATTTTGTACAAAACGGTAAACACCGCGCCACTGCAGATCCCATCATTGCCGTATATGACCATAAATATTTTTTATTTAGTACCAATCAGTGGGGTTATTGGTGGAGTACTGATATGAAAGATTGGAAATTTATCCCAAGAAAATTTTTAAGATCATGGAATGGAGTGTATGATGAATTATGTGCACCAGCTACGGTGGTGCTTGGAGATAGTTTGTTGGTCATCGGATCTACCTATGCAAAAAACTTTAGTTTATGGTATAGCACCAATCCAACCAAGGACGATTGGCATATCGCAGTGGATAGTTTACAAACAGGTGCATGGGATCCAGGTTTATTTTTAGATGAGGACAATCGTTTATACATGTACAATGGATCTAGTAATTTGTACCCTATTTATGGACAAGAGTTAGACCGAAAAACATTTGCACCTATTGGCGAAAGAAAATCTTTGATTCATTTGGAAGATAGCCTACATGGATGGGAGCGTTTTGGAGAACACCAGGACAATACTTTTTTAAAACCATTTATGGAAGGTGCCTGGATGAATAAATCCAAAGGCAAATATTATTTACAGTATGGGGCACCAGGTACTGAGTTCAGTGGCTATGGAGATGGTGTGTATGTGAGCGATCAACCATTAGGTCCTTTTACCTATCAAAAGCACAATCCATTTTCTTATAAGCCGGGTGGCTTTACAAGAGGTGCTGGGCATGGTGCCACTTACCAAGATTTGTACAAACAGTGGTGGCATATATCCACTATTACCATTGCAGTTAAAAATAATTTTGAAAGAAGAAACGGAATTTGGCCAGCGCAGATAGATACTGATGGCATTTTATATACCAATACTTCTTATGGAGATTATCCGCATTATATTCCGCATGCTGGCGCCAATCATGATGCGTCTCAGTTTACGGGATGGATGTTACTTAATTACAATAAACCAGTGCAAGTATCTTCTACACTAAGTGCCTTTACCGCCAACAATGCGGTGGATGAAAATATGAAAACCTACTGGTCGGCGACTACGGGCAATGCCGGCGAATGGATACAATCCGATTTAGGGAATAAATCTACCATTCAAGCTATACAAATTAATTATGCAGATGAGGGTGCTGAACTTATGGGCAAGCAATTGGATATTTATCATCAATATAAAATTTATGCATCATTAGATGGTAAAGCCTGGAGCTTAATCATCGATAAATCAAAAAATAAAACTGATGTACCGCATGATTATGTAGTGTTGCCAAAACCAATTGAAGCCAGGTATATTAAAATGGAAAATCTGCATATGCCAACAGGTAAATTTGCTTTAAGTGGTTTACGTGTGTTTGGAAAAGGTGCCGGTACTAATCCAGGCGAGGTCATCAATTTTATTGCTTTAAGGGGCGATAGTGAAAGAAGAAATGCTTGGTTAAAATGGGCGGTGAATCCCAATGCAACAGGATATCATATTTATTTTGGCAGCGATCCTGGTAAATTATACAACAGTGTATTAGTGTATGGGGTGAGTGAATACTACTGTACCGCACTAGAAAAAAATCTGCCCTATTATTTTCAAATTGAAGCCTTCAATGAAAATGGTATAGGGCAGAGATCAGCAGTCATGAAAGTAGAATAAAACTCAGTTATAGTTAGTCACTTTTTTTTATATAATTAATGTAAAGTACTGTCGACATTAAAAGGATAGTTACAATTGCATAGATGATTAAGGTAGTAGTGGTAGCAATAATTTTATTAAAAAATATACAGGTTAAAACCGTATAAGTTAAAGCGATTTGATTGACTATTTTTTTCATAATATATTTTATGGATTGCAAAAAGAACTCATACATTGTACACCAGCAGACACCTGAATTGTACCACACAATAATAAGCAAACTGGCGCACCAAAGCCTGCCGTAGCTCCAACACAGCCAGCATGACATAAAACAGCGGCTGCAGATACACCAGCTACGCATAAGCTATAGCTCCAGCCACATTTTCTAACAAAGCTAGTGTTAAATCCATTGGAAATTATTTTTCCATCACTTTTTATATTGAGTATAGATTGCTGTACAAAATATTTATTACAAGCTTCGTTGATATCATTAGATGGAATGCTTTTATAAGTATTCATTAATTTCATCCATTTTTTGTTATAATCAGCTCTAAATTCTTTTAGGTATTCATATAAGAAGGGCTCACCTAAATCATTTAAGCTTGCCTTTATTAGCTTTAGGTCCTGATTTCCGTTATTGAGTTTTGATAATTTAGAGATTAAACTATCTGCTTTTATATTTTTCTTTATTAAGATATTTTGAATCAGATTAGATAATTCAATTTCTTTTTTTATAATGTTAGTAAAATTAGAATCAGTGCTAAGCTTTGTACTAATAGATTGGATACTTTCTGATTGCATATTTGTTTCAGATTTTTTACAAGCAATGGTAAATATGACTAGGCATAAGAGGGTAATGATTTTGTTTTTCATATAATATTTTATTTACGCTAAAATATCTTTTCATCAAAAGCAAAAACATCGTATTTATCCATCGCTAAAAGGGTTTAAATAAATATATAGGCCAAAAAAAAGAGTCCCCCATTGGGAGACTCTACAAAACCTATCTATGAACTAATTATTTTT
>CAINEG010000054.1 GCA_903847655.1 uncultured Bacteroidota bacterium | reverse complement strand
CTAGGTTTTCCATAGCAGGTGTTTCTAATGCTTGAAACCCATACAATTCAAAAACCGTTTTTATGGTTTGAAAGATATACTGACGTTTTTGAACCGTGGCTGCATTAAAATCTCTGGTGCCTTGTGGCAGAGATGGTTTACTCATGCTAAAAAATTTATAAGTAAAGATAAATTTTTTAAATTCATCGGCTATTAATTGTTTAAATTGCTCCTTTAAAATAGCATTTTATGGAAAATGGACCAAGAGAAAAATCGGAGCGTACGTATCGAATTTTCAGAAGCATTTATGATTTCACCATGGCTTTTCTAATTTTGGGTTGCGGCGTCCTTATGTTAGGCGCCAAGTGGTTTAAACTAGAAGCCATCCTGAATGCTGGCGGAGATTTTAGAAATATTTTTGGCGCCCTTTGTATCGTTTATGGAGGTTTCCGATTGTACCGTGGTTTCCAGCAATCCTATTAATGACCTTGGCTTTTTAACCTCCCAATAAATCAATTGTATGCGTTCTATTCTTGCTTTAATAACCACTGTCTTAATGTTGACAGCATGTGCTGAAAACCAACCTGCAAAGCCTTTGGAGTCTACTTCAGAAGGCACCATTTCAATTACCATCGAAGAAAGCTTTAGGTCTTTTATGAATCAAGAATTGAAAGTATTTGCCTCCAGTTTTCCAAAAGCAGTCATTAAAGTTCAATACAAATCTGAAATAGAATGTTTTAAAGATTTAGCAGAAGATAGTACAAGAATGATTTTTGTAACCAGAGGATTGAATAAAGCAGAGCAAGCCAATTATAAAAATCAATTGGGCTATGCACCTACCTTTGGTATTCTTGCCTACAACGCCATTGCGGTAGTTATCCATAAAAACGCCAAGGACAGTATCCTTACTTTACAAGATTTACAAGACCGGTTGACGGGTAAAATTCCACAACAAGTGGTCATGGATGGGGATCATTTAACAGGAATTATCAGATTTTTAATTGATAGCTTGGTAAAGACTAATAAATTAGGAAAAAATGTAATGGCTGCCCAAGGAAGCAAAGAAGTAATTAAATATTTGAAAGACCATCCTAAGGCCATTGGTTTTGTGGGAATGAACTGGATTGGGGATGATTATGATCCTAGCCAGGTCAAGGATAGGCTGCAGTTAAAAATGGCTAAAATTGAGTGTAGTTTATGCGCAGAAAAAGGGCTTTTTGCAGCCCCATCTCAAGCTACCATTAGCTTGGGCCAATATTCTTTGTCTTTACCAGTTTACTATATTTTAAAGGAAAATGCGCCTGGTTTAGGTTCTGGTTTACTCAATTTCATGAGTTTAGAGCGAGGTCAGCTAATTTTTAGGCGTGCACATTTAGTGCCTGCAAAAATGGGTTTTCAGAAACGCAATGGGATGATGAACTAGGCCTTTTTGAAAACTAACAATTTATAGTTGATTTAATAAAAATTTAATGGGTTACTAGCGAAAAAATTAATATTTTTAGTCCTCTCAAAGAAATCTATTTCCTAGAAGGAACTAGTTTGTGTCAGATGGACATAAAAGCAGGTTGACATGATTGGTAGAATTATTTTAATATCAAATTGAAAAAATGCAAGTGATGAAAAAATTGGTTTTAATGTTTATCGGTGTTGTTTTTGTAGCTGCAGGATTGCTTGCTCAAACGCCAATAGCCCCTTTAGCTGAGGGCATCAAATTATTGAATTATGAGAAAAACAAATCAGCACTTGTTTTCTTTAAAGAGGCTTTAGATAAAAACCCAGCTGATGGGGAAACTATATTTTGGTATGGCCAAGCTATATTGGCTCAAAACTACAATGGTATACCTACTGCAGAATCGATCAAAAAAGCCAAAGAGGCTTACCAAGCAGGTCTTCAAGCAAAGGGCAATGATCCATGGTTGTTGATTGGTATGTCACATATTCAATCCTTAGAAGGGGCGGACGCCAATGCGGTAAAACAAAACTTAGAAGTGGCAATAACCACTACACTTAATACCAAAGGAAAAGCTAAGGGAAAACCGAATCAAGAAATCATCAATGCTATTGGGCGTGTTTTTGCAGAGCTTCCTATAAGTATTGGAGACCATAAATATGCGGTAGATAAATTAAAAGAAACTGTGACTGCTTATGAGTCAGTTAGTCCCGACTTGTATCTTAGCTTAGGAATTAATTATTTGAAATTAGGCGGTGAATATGGCGGAGATGCCGTAACTGCTTTTCAAAATGCCATCAGTAAAGATCCTAAAAATGCTTATGCTTATTATAGAATTGGTAAAGTGTATCAGACGCAAATCAATAAGGAATCATTGGAAGAGAATTACAGAAAAGCCATAGAAGCCGATCCAGCAGTAGCTCCCGCGTATTTTGCATTGTATGATTTTTATAAGGATAAAAATTCAAGCCTAGCTAAAGCCAATTTAGATTTGTTTTTAAATTATGCAGATAAGGATCCATTATTTGAATATTATAGTGCAGATTATTTATATAGATCTGGTCAATTTGATCAATCCTTAGAGAAAGCCAAAGCCATGGAGGCTGCAGGAAATCTTACTATTTTCCCAACATTGGCTGTATTGTTGGCCAAAAACTATGACCATAAAGGAGACTCTATACTTGCTAAATCCTATATAGAACCCTATATCAACAATACCCCTACTGAAAAAATTGTAAGTACAGATTATGAATTGGCCATCAAAATATTATCACGTTTTAGTGGAAATCAACAAGTATTAGCCACTTTATTAGACAAAGCCATTGTTGCTGACACTAGTAAAGAAAATAAATTGAAGTTTTATAAGTTAGGGGCGGATATGTTCGAAAAAGCAACAATGTTCGCAGAGGCTTTAAAATGGTATACCAATTTAATTAGTTTAAAAGGGTCTAAAGCAGAGTTTGATTATTATAAGCTAGCTAGTTTGGCGATGAATGCAAAAAATGGCCCAGCTACCATGGAAATAGCCAAACAGTATGTGGCAGCCTTCCCTGAAAAACCGCAAGGGTATAATTTTAATACCAAGGGGGCAGCCTTGGTGGACACTTCCAATAATCAAGGAATCTTGTTTGAGGCAGTCAACTTTCAAAATCAGTACTTACTTAAAGATAGTGTCAAAAACAAACAAGCTTTAATCAACAACTATTACACTCTAATTGGCTATTATAACGAAACCAAGGGCTATGACAATGCAGTAGTAATGTGTGATAAAGTACTTGAATTAGTGCCCAACGATCCTACTACTCTACAAGCCAAGGCTCAATTTGTTAAAAATGCCGAAATTTTGAAAAAAATGCAAGCAGGTAAGGGCGCAAAAGCAGCGGTTTCTGATACCACGGCACCCAAGAAAAACTAAATTTTAAGCATTTAGCAGTCTACTGCTTCTGTTCATAAATATTTTAAAAAAACTCCCTAATTATAGGGAGTTTTTTACTTTAGGTGCCTTCCTTTGCGTATTTTTGCGGCACCTAAACCAACCGTATGAATTTGCTGCAGTTTTTGATTTCTGTAAACGAAACAAACAGCGCTAATAATTACTTACCTATAGCCTTACAATTGCTATTTGCAGGTGGCTTTGTGTCACTGATGTTATTGATGTCCAATTTCTTAGGACCCAAGCGAAAAACATCGGATAAATTAGAAAACTTTGCGAGTGGAATTGAAACGCATGGAGATGCTAGAGCTCCTATGGCAATCAAATATTTCTTGGTGGCCATTTTGTTTGTGCTGTTTGATGTCGAGGTTATTTTCTTTTATCCCTATGCTGTCAATTTTAAAAGCCTAGGCTGGTCTGGATTTTTGGAAGTGGTTTTATTTGTGGGATTTTTCTTGGTGGGGTTTATTTATATCATCAAGAAGGGTGCCTTACAATGGGAAGATTAATTTAAAAAAATTAAAGCAAGTATATGCGTCCTGTTAGATTTAATTTGAACCCAAAAGAAGCTGAGATCTCAGAAGCTATCTCTATGGGTAAAGCACCAGATGGGGTTCCAGGGGATGGATTTTTTGCCACACAGTTGAGCTCAGTCGTTGGACTAGCTAGAAAAAATTCTTTATGGCCTTTACCCTTTGCTACTTCATGTTGTGGAATTGAATTTATGGCCACCATGGCTTCGCATTATGATTTAGCACGTTTTGGATCGGAGCGTGTAGGTTTTTCTCCACGTCAATGTGATTTATTAATGGTGATGGGCACCATTGCCAAAAAAATGGCACCGGTTTTAAGACAAGTATATTTACAAATGGCAGAACCACGTTGGGTAATTGCAGTGGGTGCTTGCGCTTCTAGTGGTGGTATATTCGACACCTACAGTGTACTACAAGGAATTGATCAAGTAATACCCGTGGATGTATATGTACCTGGTTGCCCTCCACGTCCTGAAGCTATTATTGATGGGTTCATGAAAATTCAAGACTTAGTGGGACAAGAAAGTATACGCAGAAGAAATAGTGAAAAGTACCGCGACTTATTAAATAGCTACGGCATCCAATAAAAAATAGAGTTTAAAATTTTTGAATACAAATGGCATTAAGCAACGAGACAATACAAAATAAATTAATAGAAAAATTTGGAGATCAAGTTTTGAATTTCTCGACGGCGTCTGGTATTTTATCTTTTGAATCATCCAAAGAAAT
>CAINEG010000053.1 GCA_903847655.1 uncultured Bacteroidota bacterium | reverse complement strand
TCCGTTAATTTATGGCGCTGAATCATGGTACCCATGGCACCATCAATGACCAATATTCTTTTTTTGAGCGTCTCTTGAATTGACATAAATAAATTTTTATGCATGTATCCAAAAGAAAAATAGAGCAACTAATAATACTATTAAAAAAGTGGGGGGTGTCAATAGTATCGTTTATTAGTTCTTTTTTTTCCTTACGGAAGGCAGGTTGAACAATAAACAAATCCGCCTGCAATGCGGTGCAAAGTTAATACACTATTGTATTGTAGCCAAATTAAGCAAAAAGACCATTTGGGCTTAGCTTAAGGGTAGGAAGCAGTCACATCAATGTTTATTTTATCTGCCACCATTTTGATTAGAATTCCACCAATGCCAAAGTCTTTTAAGGTAACTGTAAATTGAGTACTTGCCTTTACTTGTCCATTTTTGATTTCTATAAAACCATTGGTTTGTATGGGTTTGCTTACGCCATGTACTTGCAAATTACCAGCTGCGATGATGGGGTATTTACCATCTTTTGTAAAATTGACGCTATTGATATTGCTTATTTTACCAGAAAAAAAGGCACGCGGAAATTTATCGCTTTCTAAGTATTCACTATTAAAATGTTCTTGCATGGTTTCCATTTCAAACTTGAAATTTTTTACTAGTAGGATAAAACTGATGTCACCATTGGTTTCTAAGCGACTAACAACTTCTTTATTCACTGCGTCAATGTCATTGTCGTCGGCAGCAATAAAATGCACAATAGCATTATTGGTACTATATTTTTTTTGTGCCAATAGGGGATGGGCAAATCCAACGAATAAAAACAATGCGCATAGCTGTATTCTCATAATTCAATGTTTGAACATCAAAATTAAGTATTTTTTCTTATTTTTCCTATTTGATGTATTGGTGGATGGGTTGTCGATTGGAGATGCTCTTACCCAAGGTCATTTCATCGGCATATTCCAATTCGCCTCCAAAAGCGATACCTCTAGCAATGGTAGTAATGAGGCAATTGGAACGGGTGAGCTTTTTTTGAATGTAATAAATGGTGGTATCTCCTTGTATATTGGGATTCAAGGCAAAGATCAATTCACTCACTTTGTCTTTGGCTACTCTTTCAATTAAGGGTTCAATGGTCAATTGCTCTGGCCCAATACCATCCAAGGGAGAGATGATGCCCCCTAAAACATGATAAGTGCCATTAAACTGTTGCGTGTTTTCTATGGCAATCACATCACGTATGTTTTCAACCACACAGATGGTGTCTTTTTTTCTTCCTGAATTGGCGCAGATGGAACAAATGCTACCATCACTGATATTGTAACATCTTTGACAAAATTGAATTTCCTTTCTCATTTTAATCAGCACTTCGCTAAAATGATTGGTGACGCCTTCCTCTTGTTTTAATAAATGCAAAACCAATCTTAAGGCTGTTTTTTTTCCAATGCCTGGTAACTTGGCAAATTCTGCCACTGCATTTTCCAATAAGGTAGAGGGTAATTGCATAAGTTAAAATAATATGTAAAACTACTTATTAATTATTAATATTAATTCATTCTCCCAATTCGCTTTGATACTTAATGGGGTGGTAAGCAAATGAACAGTTTCGGGTTGTTTCTTCGCCTTACCAAAATAACTACCCGTATCCCATATTCCATTTTGGTTTTTGTCATTCAATAATTTTAAAACATAATCACCTGGAGGTAATTTTTGAATGTTGAGGGTATTTTTAGTGATGGGGTAACTGTATTTAACTTTATCTTCCTGTGTCAATAACAGTACTTGATTTAATTTTTCATTAAAGCCATTAATTCTAATGATGCAGGCACCATAAGCAGATTCAGATTTACTAATGAATGCAAGGGTATCTGTTTTGATTAAAGTATTGTTTAAAGAATCCTTGATGCTGGCCTTAGGAATGATCAAATGAAATTTGGTTTGAGCCGCCCAAGGATAATCAATGACCACTGTTTCTGGACGTGAACTGTCTATGTATATTTGGTAGCCCTCTAGTTGATTGTTTAATGTGTCACAAAGTAAAATAGGGAAGCTATCATTGAGATGTACAGGTGTTTCAAAACTCAAGTTTAAAGTTTTCAATAAATCTTGCTCACTGCCATCTAAATTTCTTGCATACTTTAAGATGGCGCCCATTTTAGTGGCAGTTTTGTTGCCCGTGGTAGTTTTTTTCTTTTCCGATTTTTTAGCCCCCTGAAATACATACAAATGAATTGAATCAGTATGGGGCTGGATGGCAATAGGTTCGTTGGCAAAGGCAAATAGTTTGGTGCTGTCGTCGTATTTTTTGGTGTAATCATTGGGCAACACAAATACTTGGTAGGTCTTGGGTGGTAAAAAATGAAATACAAATTTTCCTTTACTATTAATTCTAGTGTAATAAACTGGCTTCTCTTTAAAAATGGCAGAATCTTTTTCGGCGGGTTGCAATACAACGATTAAGGTAGTGTCTATTTTGCCAGTTTCGGCAAGGCTTACAGCGCCTTTCAGTGTGCCTGTATCTAAATGATCGCCAGTACTAAAAACATAAGTAAAATTGTTAGCAATATTGCCTTCATTCACATCTTTAATGGCATTGCCAAATTCTAAACTATAAGTAGTATTGGGTAATAAGGTGTCAATGATGCGCACTTTTAGGATATTCAATTTTGCATCCACCAAAGGAACCATTTTTAAAGAAGGAGAGATGACTAAGTTTTCTTGTATCGAGCTACTGACAATGAATTCATTGAAGGCAATTAGAATTTCTTTAGGTTGAATGTTTAAAGAAGAATCATGCGGTTTAGCAGCCACTAAATAAGGGGGCAAACTGTCTTTGGGTCCACCACCAGGGGGCACAATATTTGCACAACCTGTGATTTGCAAGGCAGTACTAAATGCAAAAAAGCCTAGGGCCAAAACTTTCAAAAATGTCCATTTATTCATACCCTGCAAACTTACTTTATTTATTCCTCCTCTGATTCTGATTCATGCTTTATTTCATGTAAGGCCACGGCCAATTCATTGGTTTTAACAAAATTACACCAATGACAATCTTCTTTGCCACAACCAGTATAAAAATCTTTGTTTTGAATTTTCTCCCAAACCATTTGTATTTGTTGGCCTACGGTGGTCAAGTCGGCATCTGTAATGGAGATGGCTATTTTTTCAAATTGTTTTTTCTTATTGGGTTCTACAAAGTCAAATTCGGCACTCACCACTTCCCAGTTTTTGGGATGATGATTTAATAAAATTTTATAAAATACCGCCTGTCTCCAATAATCCCCACCCAATGGATTTTTATCATTAGGTGCTTGTAATTTTTCTCTTGCATTTTCAATATTGCCCGTTTTATAATCTATCACCACCACTTGTTTGCCATTGAATTCGATTTTGTCAATGGCGCCTTTCAATGGAATGTCTTTGACCACCACATTATTTATGCGGTATTCTGTAGTGACCACTTTGTTCCACTCGTTGACATACTTATCATAATATTTGATCAATACAGTTTCGCCCAATTCTTTTCGGTCTTTAAATTCTTGTTGCGTAAATGCTTCCCGATGCCTGTTCATGTAATAATTAAAATCCTGCACCAAGGTTTGTGTATCGGGAAAAACATTGCCTGCCTCTTGCATTTTTTTAAATAATTTGTTCAAGGCATCATGTACCGCCGATCCAAAAGTAGTGGCTTCAGATTTGCCCGAAGGCACGCGTATCAAGCTATTGTAATAGAAATGCAAAGGACATTTTAAATAATTGTTGAGTGCAGTTACATTCATCGAAAACTTTTCCAGCTTAGGGGTAATAAAATCATTTTCTAGTTGCTGAATTTCTGGCCTTGGGGCTGCATGCAATCGCAGTAAAGTATAGGTAGTTTTTAGGGCATCGGACACTTCCATTTTTTGTATGCTGGCTTCTTTGCCCTCAATAAGTTCAATTATAAATTGACTTGGCTCTGCTTCTTTGCCATCGCTTTTGTATTGGCTGTAAGAAATACTTAAATTCTGTTTGGCCCTAGTAATGGCAACATAAAATAATCTTCTCAATTCCTCTTTGTCATTGGCATGTTCTAAACTACTTAATACCGTGTCTGGTAAATTATACCCCGCATTGGCGGTACTTCTTTTTTTCTCCCAATAATGTGCATTGGTACCAGCTAAAAAAACATAGTTGAATTCTAAGCCCTTACTTCCATGTGCGGTCAATAGATTTACACCTGCGTCATTGCCCGTGGTAATAGGCAAGGGTAAGCGTATGTCTTCTCTGCGCATCAATTTTAACATGGCTACCAAACTGCTCAAATGTAAATTAGGGTGTCGATGGGTTTCCTCTTTGATAAAATCAAAGAAATGACTCACTAAGGTCAACTCGTAATTTTTATCCTGGCCGGTAAGTACTTCTTGAATGATACCTGTTTTTTGAAGTATTTGTTCTAATAAATTTAATAAGGTAACGTTCGGAATCTGGCTGATCAAATCTTCCATAACTTTCATGGCCTTAGCTACTGAAGCTATTCCACCTTGATCAAATAAATTAATTTGTGCATCCTGTGTTTTTTCTATCAAGACTTGACGAAATGATTTTTCATCATTGCCATATTTTAATTGATTGGCTTCGGTGGTCAATACTGCAATGGTAATGGGGGAAATATGCCACCATTTAAAATGCAATATTTCAAACAATAAATTAGCGCCTTCATTGGGCTGATCCCATTCGCAGGCCAAATAATCTAGAATTTTTATAATTTGTTGAATCAATACTTGATCAAATAAATTTGCCGTTCTTTTGCTGTAAATAGGAATATTTTTTTGTTGCAAAAAATGCGCAATTTCCTCTCCATATTTATTCTCCTTATACAATACCGTAATTTCTTTGGGCGCAATGCCTTGTTCAATAAGCTGATTGATTTGTTCCGCAATGGCCATCATCTCTTCTTGTGGATCGTTGTACACGGCAATGATGGGCGGATTCTTGATGGAAATATTTTCGGGTAAAGCAGCAATCAAGTTTTTTGATAAACCCTTTACTTTATTGATTAACCTTTCTTGATTATTGTTGATGAGCAAAGTGGAAGCGTCTAAGATGGGTTGGGTAGACCTGTAATTGTTTTCTAAAACAATGGTCACCAAATCCTGTTCGTATTGCTTTTGATAATGCAACATGTTCTCCACATTGGCTCCTTGGAACCTGAAAATACTTTGATCGTCATCGCCCACCACAAATAAATTGGGTTGCTCCCAATAATTCACCAGTAATTGTACCAGTTCATTTTGTGTCCCACTGGTATCTTGGTATTCATCTACTAATATGTATAAATATCTTTCTTGGTATTGAGCTAATAAATTTTTATTTTCTTTAAAGGCGGCAATCACCCAATTGATCATATCGTCAAAGTCATATCTGCTGTGGCTTTTCATCAAGTCTTGGTAAGTATCAAAAGAAACAACTGCGGCTTTTAATTTTTCCATTTTCTCCAAAGCAGCATCTACCAATCCCTGTTTCAAACTTCCTGCTTCAAATTGTTTGTATTTTTTCTTGTACACAAACTCATCTCTGGTAGGGATCTCTGTAATGTACCTATTGATTTGTTCAATTAAGTAGGCAGTGGTCCAGCCTTCTTTTTTCATGGCGCTGAACAATCTACTTAAATTACTCATTTCATAATACACATCGCCACGGTATCTTTTTAAGGGATTATTTTTATCAAATTGATCAATCAATATTTTTAACAGCTCAATTTTTTCTAATTCTGAAATGGGGTCCAAACTTGGTTTTTCAAATAAGGACAAATTGTCTTGAATAATGTCATTGCAAAAAGAATGGAAAGTGGAAATGGTTACTTTGTAGGCACTGGCCCCTATAAAATCAACCAATCTTTTGCGCATGGCAATGGCGCCAGCATCGGTATAAGTTAAACAAAGGATATTTTCAGGAGCAGTGTCGGTTTCTAAAAGTATTTTACCAATTCTTGCGCCCAATATCTGCGTTTTGCCTGTGCCCGGTCCGGCGATGACCATCACGGGCCCATCAATGGTGTCCACAGCTTTTTTTTGCGCTGCATTCAGTGCTGAATAAATGGCATTAAAAGCTTTGAGCTGGTCGGCTTTACTAATCATAGGATAAAATTAATGGCTTTATGGCGATTTATGACAACAAAAACGACAATGGCTTGTTGTATAGGTATGTCAAAAGTATATTCCATCCATACCGAGCAATTCATCCCCATTTCTTTGCAAGAAGCCTGGGATTTTTTTAGTAGCCCAGCCAATCTGGCTAAAATTACCCCTGAAAAAATGGGTTTCAATATTATTAGCAAGCACCATGGCGCTAAAATGTACCCCGGCCAAATTATAGAATACACGGTAAAACCGCTTTTAGGGATTCCTTTGTATTGGATGACCGAGATTACCCATGTGAAGGAAGGCGCCTATTTTATAGACGAACAGCGCTTTGGTCCTTATACCATGTGGCACCATCAGCACCATTTTACCGAGGTAAAGGGGGGTGTAAAAATGGAAGATATTGTGCATTATAAAATTCCTTTGGGCTTTTTAGGCGATATTGCCCAGCTAGTTATGGTCAAAAAGCAGCTGCAAGGAATTTTTGATTTTCGCTTCAAAGCAGTGGAAGCAAAATGGGGTAATTACAAGCCTTAATGAAAATAGTTGGGGGTATTTGTAAAATACTTAGCCTAATAAGCTGTTTCTAATTATTATTTTTATAAACTTTGTTCTCAATTTACTCTGATCCATGGCACAAACATCTGGCGGGCAACATGCACACAAACTTTCTGTTGCAGGTTTAATCGTAACTCTTGGCATTATTTATGGTGATATCGGAACCTCCCCTTTGTATGTGTTTAGTACCATTATCAATCATAAAGTAATTACAGAACAATTAATCTACGGTGCTATTTCTTGTGTTTTTTGGACTTTAACTTTACAGACTACTTTTAAATATGTGTTCTTAACACTTCGCGCAGACAATCGCGGGGAGGGTGGAATTTTTTCATTGTTTGCTTTAATTCGTCGTTATGTAAAATGGATTTATATCCCTGCCATTATTGGGGCTGCGATGTTATTAGCCGATGGCATGATTACACCACCCGTTTCTGTGTCTTCGGCTATTGAAGGATTGGCGGGCATTAAAGGCCTAGAAAAAATTATTGTACCAGGTAATAATTTAACGGTAGGTATTGTACTTACTATTATCTCTTTACTTTTTTTCTTTCAACGTTTTGGTACTAAGATTATTGGGTTTGCATTTGGCCCAATTATGTTGCTTTGGTTCTCCATGATTTTAATTTTAGGATTGATTCAGGTAGTTGGTAATATCTCTATTCTTAAATCTTTGAATCCTTATTATGGACTTGATTTATTAATTAACTACCCTAAAGGTTTTTGGTTACTGGGTGCCGTTTTCCTTTGTACCACTGGAGCGGAGGCTTTGTATAGCGATTTAGGTCATTGCGGCCGTAAAAATATTCAGGTAAGCTGGATGTTTGTAAAATTTGCTTTAGTGATGAGCTATATGGGACAAGGTGCTTGGTTGTTAAATCATGTGGGCACTACTTCAAATGGTATTAATCCGTTTTTTGAAATAATGCCTCATTGGTTTTTACTGATTGGTATTGGAATTGCCACCATTGCCACCATTATTGCCAGTCAGGCTTTAATTAGTGGTTCATTTACTTTAATAAACGAAGCCATTAGTTTAAACTTCTGGCCACGTGTCACCGTAAAATTTCCAACTGACCAAAAAGGTCAAATTTATATTCCTAGTTTAAATTTAATTCTATGGGTAGGCTGTGTGACCATGCTACTTTATTTTAGAAAGAGTGAACACATGCTTGCTGCCTATGGTTTCTCCATTATTGTCACCATGATCATGACCACCATTTTAATTAATTTTTACATGTTAAATGTTAAAAGATGGAGTCAGTGGTTGGTTGCTATAATTATTTTAATTTTTACTATTGTTGAAGTTTCCTTTTTTGTTGCCAACGTAGTGAAAATTCATGAAGCAATGATTACGTTTGTCTTTTCATTCAGTATGATTTTTGTGATGATGATTTGGCATAGAGCTCGAAAAATTACCAATCGTTATTTGGACTTTGTAAAATTGAAAGATTATTTAGAACCACTTTCTGAATTAAGTGCTGATAAGGATATACCTAAATATGCTACGCACTTGGTATACTTGACCAAGGCTAATAATTATCGTGAAATTGAACACCGTATCATTGATTCTATTTTGAATAGAAAACCAAAACGTGCTGATATTTACTGGTTCTTGCATATCGACAGAACCGATTCTCCCTATGGAATGGAATATTCTATTCGTGAATTAGTGGATGATAAAGTGATGCGTGTTGATTTTAAATTAGGTTTCAGAATTCAACCGCGCGTTAATTTGTGCTTTAAAAAAGTAATGCAGGAATTAAATGAATCTCAGGAATTAGGTATTTATAGTAAATATGAATCCTTAAAGAGTAAAGATTTTCATACCGACATCACTTATGTGATTATAGAAAGTTTCTTTTCTATTGAAAATGAATTAACTATTAGAGAAGACTTTATTATGGACGTATACTTCAATATTAAACATTTATCACAGAGCGATCAAAAAGCATTTGGACTTGATAATGATATGACGGTAGTGGAGCATGTTCCATTAATCATAAAAACAAATGAACAGTCTTTGTTAAAGCGTGTCTACGATTAGTAAAGCGGAACTAGCTTACTCAATTGATTTTGATTCCCAATAGCAACAATCCAATAAGGTTTTGGATTTTTCTTATCCAGGCCAAGTGCGTTCAAGTTAATGAACTTAGTTTCGCCCGATACAATGGCCGCCACAGTAAAATGTTTTTCACTACCCTGTAAAATAGCTATTTGCTTTACTCTCTTTCCTTGATTTTGATTAATCTGGTAAGTGTTTTCATTTTGCTTTATTACTGAAGGGCTGGCAACTTCATATTGTACCAACCAAGGGATGGTAGGTAATAAAGCAGGTTTTTGATAATAGTTTTGTTGCAAGCTATCATTCCAGTTGTTGGGATTATTTTTAAAACTACTACTGCTAAAATAGATGCTACCCCTGGTATTTTCTATTGCTCTTTCTCTTTTAATTTGATAAGGTATTTCCTCTTTATTTCTCCAAGGCGCATTGGTCCCTGCTTTGTACATACCATGACCAATGTATAAATTTTTTCCAAAGCTGTGATTGTTCCACCAATCAATAATGGTATCGTAATTGGCTAATGGATGCCCGTGTTCCCAATAAATTTGAGGCGCAATATAATCTACCCATCCTTTTTCTAACCATAATAAAATATCGGCATATAAATCATCGTAATTGGTTTGCCCGCCCTTGGTTTCGCTGCCTCTAGGATCTTGAGACTTATTGCGCCAAATACCAAAGGGGCTTATTCCAAACTGAACCGCTGGTTTGATTTGGTGAATGGTCGCATACAATTGTTTGACAATGGTATCACAATTGCTTCTTCTCCAATCTTCTTTGGACAAGCCTCTTTTATTTTGCTGATAAGTTTTTTCATCAGGAAATTCTTTACCCGCAATTCTATAAGGGTAAAAATAATCATCCATATGAATGGCATCAATGTCATATCGAGTAACCAAATCTCTTACAATACGATTGGTGTGTTGCCATACTTGGGGTAAGCCTGGATTAAAATATTTTTTATCTCCGTAAGTTAAGAACCATTCTGGATGCAAACGCGTAATATGGCTGGGTGCAATGCTTGATTTTTTTATATTGAATACCGCTCTGTATGGATTGATCCAGGCATGAAATTCCATCCCTCTTTTGTGGGTTTCTTGAACCATAAATTCTAAAGGATCATAAAATGGACTAGGAGGTAGGCCTTGCTTACCCATTAAATACTCGCTCCAAGGTTCTAAAGTAGAGGGATAAATAGCATCCCCTGATGGACGAACTTGCATAATGATGGCATTCATCCCATTTTTTTGATGCAGGTCCAATAAGGCAATGAATTCTCTTTTTTGATCTTCATTGCTCAAGCCTCTTTTGCTTGGCCAATCTATGTTTTCAACCGTAGCAACCCATACACCCCTGAATTCAAAAATATTTTTATCGGCTAAGTTTAATTGAGCTTCACTAGAATGAACCATTAATAGCAGCAGTAAGCCAAGCGTAAATCGCAACATAAAATTTAAATTATTTTTCGATGCTGGCTGCTCTTAACTTATCTAAAATTTGGTTAAGACTCGCCGCTTCTTTTTCATTGATGCCTTTTAGGATACCATCTATTTGATCATTGAATTGATCTAATTTCTCCACCAATTGTATTCCTTTTTTGGATAGGGTGATGTCTACCAATCTTTTGTCTTTGATACAGGCTGTTTTTTCTACCAATTCTTTGGCAATTAATCTATCTACAATTCTACTCGTGTCGCTCATCTTGTCCAACATGCGTTCTCTTATTTTCAAGGTACTCAATGGACATTCGCAACCACGCAAAATTCTTAAAATATTGTATTGTTGTTGTGTAATTTTTTCTGCACTAAGGATTTGTCCAATCTTTTCATTCAACCAATTGGCTGTATAAATTAGATTGATGCCCATTTTTTGGAACTCATTTCTAAAGGCTGCTTGTTGTATGTCTTTTTCTATTCCCATTCGTTGGCTAAAACTACTAAAAATATTTTTTTCTTATCATCATAAAAAAGGGCAATGCCAATAGGGCGCCTACCGCATCTGCCAACATATCTGCCACTTCAAAACCCCTAGTTGGCACATAAAATTTTTGATAATATTCCATACCAATACCATACAAGGTACATAGGATTATGGTCAATGCTTTTGCTCTTATGGATTTTAAAGAACTGCTTTTAGAAAGCTCAAAATGAACAAAAAAGGATAAAGCCAAAGAAGCAAACAATCCCATGTGCACTAATTTATCAAAATGCACGATGTCCATCCATCCAGGATGTGCTGAAAAATTACTGCCAGGCAAACTCAATAAAACAAATACAAGTAAGATTTCTCCCATCACCCAGATAAAGCTTTTCATGACAGGGTTGGTTTAGTGTACCAACTTTGCATAAGCTTCACTGGTCAACAATGCATCTACCTCTGCTGTATTCACCACTGTTACTTTCACCATCCAGCCTGCACCATAAGGATCGGTGTTGACTAATTCTGGTTGTGCCGTTAAGGCTGGGTTTACTTCTAAAATGGTGCCCGCCACTGGTAAAAATAAATCACTTACTGTTTTTACGGCTTCTACTGTTCCGAATACGGCTTCTGCAGAAAGCAGTTTACCCACGGTATTGATATCTATATAGACAATGTCCCCAAGCTCGCCTTGTGCGAAATCGGTAATGCCAATAGTGGCAGTGGTACCTTCTAATTTAATCCATTCGTGGTCCTTGGTGTAACGTAAGTCGGCTGGGAATTGCATAGTTTATTTTTTATTGGTGCAAAGATTCATAAAAAACACTAAAAAAACAATGCGCTAGAAGCTATTGTTTTCAAAATAGAGTAGAATATGGTCTTTTAAAAAGCCTTCTTGTTCC
>CAINEG010000052.1 GCA_903847655.1 uncultured Bacteroidota bacterium | reverse complement strand
GCAATTGAGTGGCGCGGTCATAAAGTATTGCACGATAATAAAGTGCGTTTTTTTGGGCAACCCATTGCACTTGTTGTAGCGGATAGTTTTGAAAACGCAAATGCAGCTATCCGTTTTGTTAAAGCGGAGTATGCGCCTGAAAGTTTCGAAACTAATTTTGATAAAGCAAGATTGGATCCAGCAAATTTAAAAGCAACCAGTAGTTACAAGCGAGGTACAGAAAAAAAGTTTAAGGAAGCATTTGCTTTTGTTGAATCTGAATTTAATATTCCGGTGGAGGTTCATAATGCAATGGAGTTATTTGCTACTATTGCGCATTGGGAAGGAGAGGATAAGGTTACTTTATATGATAAAACACAGGGTCCAAAAAGCACCCAATTTACAGTGTCTAGAACTTTTGGTATTCCAGATAAAAATGTAAGAGTCATTGCTGAAAATGTAGGTGGTGCTTTTGGGAGTGGTTTAAGAAGCTGGGCCAATGTGCCTGCTGCTTGTATCGCTGCAAAAAAACTAAATCGTCCAGTGAAGTTAGTACTTACGCGTCCGCAAATGTTTTCATTGGTTGGTTACCGTCCACAATCATGGCAAAAAGTGGGTATTGGTGCAGATGCTGCTGGAAATTTTACGGGGATTAGTCATGAAGCCATTAGCAATACTTCGAGGTATGAGGACTTTAGAGAAGGAATTGTGGATGTTTCAAAATTTTTATATGCCTGTGAAAATGTGGATACGAAATACAACCTACTTCCATTGGATCTAAGTACACCCGTTTGGATGCGTGGTCCTGGTGAAGCAACAGGTTGTTTTGCATTAGAAAGTGCCATTGATGAGCTGTCTTATAAATTAAAGATGGATCCGATTGAATTAAGATTAAAAAACTACACAACCATTAATCCTGAAAATAAATTACCATTCTCTGATATTAATTTAAAAGATTGTTACGCGTATGGTAAAAATAAGATAGGTTGGAAAAATCGTCCCACTTTTCCTGGTGCATTAAAGGAAAATGGGTGGTTAATTGGTTATGGTATGGCCGTGGGTATTTTTGGTGCAGGTAAAGGTTCCGCGTCAGTAAGAATAGTTTTAAGTAATGATGGTAAATTATTATTAGAATGTGGCGTAAGTGATATGGGTCCAGGTACGACTACCTCCATGACCATACTTGCTTCGGAAGTTATGCAAATGCCCATTCAAAAAATTAAATTCAAACTAGGAGATTCCGATTTACCTCCGGGTCCTTCACAAGGGGGATCGGGTACTACGTCAACAGTTGGATCGGCCGTTGATTTGGCTTGTAAAACATTGCAACAAAAATTAAAGGAGATCGCCATTAAATCAGCGCCTGTATTTGCTGGTATGAATGCGGAAGCTTTGGAGGTTAAAAATGAAATGGTGATTTCAAAAACAGAAACGAATGCAAAAATGGCTATTGTTGATGTATTAAAATTAGCGAATCAAGATAAAATTGATTTAACCATTACTTCTAATGGTAAAACTGCAGCGCAATTGAAATTTACGAGCAATTCTTTTTCAGCACATTTTGTAAAGTTGGGGGTGAATCCGAAAGATGGCACGATAAAAATATTACAAGTTGTTACTACAGGGGATGCAGGGAAAATTATTAGTCCTAAAACAGCAAGAAGTCAAATGTTAGGCGGGGTAGTAGGGGGTATAGGTATGGCACTTTCTGAAAAACTAGAAATAGATCATAAAACTGGACAAATCATCAATGCAAGTTTTGGGGGTTATCATGTGCCACTTCATTCACAAATTCCACCGACTGATATTTGGTTTGTCAATAAGCCAGATCCTAATATTAATGATATTGGTGCTAAAGGCATTGGTGAAATTGCATTGATTGGTTTTGCGGCCGCGATTACCAATGCAGTATATAACGCTACTGGGAAAAGGGTGCGCGATCTTCCAATAACACCTGAAAAATTAGGATTTAAAAGCAAAGTATAATTAAGTATAATTTGTAAATGTTTACCACAAACAAAAGGCGTCCCGAGAATCGGGACGCCTTTTGTTTTAAAGCAAGCAATCGTTAAAAAAATTATTTATAATTTATATCCATCATCTGCAACTAATTGCGCGCAAATACGTCTGCGTGCTTCCTTGCTATTAAATGAATCTACTTTAGTGAATCTTTTTAAACCAATATTCATCATGCGTAATTCATCCCCATCCGCAAAACTATTCAAGGCATCCTTACCAGCTTTATTGATGGCATCGGCTGCATCATAAATATAAGTGCGAACAATATCAGCTTGAATTGAACAAGCTGCTTCGCCTTTCATAGCAGTTAATTTTTCTAATCTTAATAAAGCTGATTCAGCATGATAAGTAATGATGGACATATCTGCAATATTCATTAATATTTCTTGTTCCTTGTTCAAGCTCATCATTAATTTTTGTACTGCTGCGCCTGCTACCATTAAAATACATTTCTTAAAATTTGCGATTGTTTTTTTCTCTTTTGCAAATGCGCCTTCCTCTTCTGAACCAAAATCAGGTATACTCATTAATTCTTGTTGCACACTCATCGCTGGTCCCATTAAATCTAATTTTCCTTTCATGGCGCGTTTTAAAACCATATCTACCGTAAGTAATCTATTAATTTCATTGGTCCCTTCATAAATACGATTGATACGACTATCACGATAGGCTTTTGAAATTTGATATTCATCACTGTATCCATTGCCGCCATGAACTTGCACGCCTTCATCTACCACATAATCCAATGCCTCACTTCCAAACACTTTTAAAATGGCACACTCAATAGCATATTCTTCAGCAGCACCTAATAATGATTCAGATAGTGTTTTACCAGATGCTAATAATAATTGCTCTTGCTCATCAATATGATGCGATACTCTATATAATGCAGTTTCACCCACCCACATTCTTATCGCCATTTCAGCTAACTTATGTCGGATAGCACCAAACTTTACAATC
>CAINEG010000051.1 GCA_903847655.1 uncultured Bacteroidota bacterium | reverse complement strand
TTATGATAAAAATGCACAGTTAAGCGTACAAAAAGGTTTATTAAAAAATGTTAATGAGGTTCAATACATAGGTGGGTTAATGAAAGGTAGTTTAAGCATCATCAATGTACCCAGTGACAAACAATTAAGTTTATATGCACAGGCTGTTTATCAAAACACACCTTATACCAAAAACAATGAACTATTGTCAAATGCAGAAAAAGGTTCGGTGATCCCGCAAAAAGTGGGAGACCCTTCCGCCATCAAACATGTATTTTATATTGTTAAAGAAAATAGAACTTACGATCAAGTTTTAGGCGATGTAAAAGAAGGCAATGGAGATTCTAGCTTGTGTTTGTTTGGCGAAAAGATTACACCCAACTTGCATGCGCTGGCCAAAGAATTTGTATTACTAGATAATTTTTATGTAGATGGAGAAGTAAGTGCTGATGGACACAATTGGTCTTTTGGTGCTTATGCCAATGATTATTTAGAAAAAAATTGGGTCACTAGTTATGGAGGTCGTGGAGGTACTTATGATGCAGAAGGGACCCGCGCGATTGCCAATAATAAAAATGGATTTATTTGGGACTTTGCAAAAAGAGCCGGCGTATCCTATCGAACTTACGGAGAATTCGCAGACAATTACAAACCCAATTTACCTGTTTTAAAAAATCATTTTTGTCCTTACTATACCAGCTGGGATCAATCTGTCAGAGATACCACCAGGGTAGGTCAATGGAAACGTGATTTTGATTCTTTATTAGCCATTAATGCAGTGCCGCAATTGAATACTTTGAGAATCATCAATGACCATACCGAAGGTATGAGCTTAGGCAAGCCCTCTCCCTATGCGCATGTGGCAGACAATGATTTGGCGGTGGGGATGTTGGTAGAGTATTTAAGCAAAAGCCCGATTTGGAAGGAATCTGTGGTTTTTGTGGTAGAAGATGATGCACAGGATGGACCAGACCATGTAGATGCACATCGAAGCCCTGCATTTATTGCAGGCGGATATGTCAAGCGTAATTTTATTGATCATACGATGTATTCCACTAGTTCAATTTTAAGAACGATCGAATTAATTTTAGGCCTACCGCCCATGAGTCAGTACGATGCAGCTGCTACCCCAGTTTGGAGATGTTTTGCTCAAAGCCCCAATTTGACTGGATTTACACAAAAAGCTTTGCAATACGATATCAATGAAAAAAATACCGCCCATACGGCCATGCAAAGAAAAAGTGAGCGTTTAAATTTCAAGAAAGAAGACAGCAACGATGACCATGAATTCAATGAAATTTTGTGGAAGGGTTTAAAAGGGGAAAATGCGGTAGTTCCAGCTCCCAAAAGAGCTGCTTTCATTAAAATAATGGAGAAATCCGGTGAAGATGATTAGTAATCATTGACTTAGTAACTAGTTTTTGCCTAAAACCGGGTTTCTTCAATGAGGCTACGATTTTTTTATTAAAATACTTATCTTAGGGAACGCTCTCCAAAACTGTTCCTTATGAAAAGATATGCCTTTATAAAAAATACCCTTGTTTCCACTGCAGGGCTATTGATTACAAAAAATTTAATGCGTCCAGTGCCAGGTCAAGTCTATGGTCAAAATGGAATGACTTATCAATTGAATACCAACTGGGGCAGTTTGAATCCCGACCAAACACCGGTGAATGACTGTCATGAAATGATTCAAGATGGTAAGGGTCGAATTCTGTTATTAACCAATGAAACAAAAAACAATGTCATTGTCTATAATAAGAGTGGTCGTTTATTAGAAAGCTGGGGGACTGAATTTCCTGGGGCACATGGCTTAACAGTGCAACACAATGGAAAAGAAGATTTATTATTCATCACCGATACCAATCGACATCAGGTATATAAGACCACCATTACTGGAAAAATATTATTGACCATTGATCCGCCCGCTGATCTTCCCGCTTATGCAAAAAAGGAAGCCTTTGTTCCAACTGAAACTACCGTGCTTGCGAATGGTGAATTTTACATAGCGGATGGCTATGGTGCACAACATATTTTGCATTATGATGAAAAAGGAAAATTAAAAAATGTTTTTGGTGGAAAAGGATCAGGTGATGAACATTTAGACAATGCCCATGGCATTTGTGTAGATTATAGAAATCCAAAACCTACTTTAATTATTACCGACCGCACAAGAAATGCCTTTAAACGTTTTTCAATGGAAGGAAAATTATTAGAAGTGATTCACTTGCCAGGCGCCTGTGTTTGTAGGCCTGTCATTAAAGGAGATTATTTATATGCAGCCGTATTGCGCTCTCCAAATTTGGATACGGTGAATTCGGGTTTTGTCACCATTTTAGACAAAGACAATAAAGTGGTTTCGAATTTAGGAGGCTCTGCGCCTGTGTATGAGAATGATGTATTGCAACCTATGTCACAAATGGAAAAAATATTTATTCACCCACATGATGTTTGCGTAGACGACGAAGGAAGTATTTATGTAGCGCAATGGGCTTCAGGAAAAGTATACCCTTATAAATTTACCAAAGTTTAAAAGCCTACTTAATTCTTAATTACAAATTGACTATGAAAAAATATACGGTATTAGGCATTGTACTTATTGTGGTTGGATTGGTATTTGGTATCATTAAATATACCAATGCAAATCAAACAGCAGCCAATACTTTGGTTTCTTACAATAGAGACATTCGACCCTTGATGTCGGATAAATGTTTTTCCTGTCATGGCCCAGATGTATCCAAAGTAAAAGCTGGATTAAGATTGGACCTACCTGCAAGTGCTTTTGGAGAATTAGAAAAAAACAAAGGACATTATGCCATTGTGCCTGGTCAGCCTGATAAAAGTGAATTGATGAAACGTATCGCTTCCAATGATCCCGCCATCATGATGCCTATGCCTGAAAGTCATTTACCTAGATTGACCACCGATGAAATTAAATTATTTAAAAAATGGATTGAGCAAGGGGCTAAATATGAAAAGCATTGGTCCTTTGTAGCACCTATCAAAGAAAAATTGCCCGAAGTAGCACACAGCAGTTGGGTTAAAAATGAAATTGATCCTTTCATTTTACAAAAAATGGAACAAAAAGGATTTAGCCCCAATGAGCCTGCTACGCGTGAAACAATCATTAAAAGAGCCTATGCGGATATTCTTGGTCTTGCGCCTAGCTTCGACGAATTAAATAAATGGACGAGTTCAAGTAGCGAAAACTGGTATAGTGAACTCTTAGATCAATTATTGAAAAAACCAGCTTATGGTGAAAAGATGGCCTTGCTTTGGATGGACCTTGCGCGTTATGCAGATTCTTATGGTTTTCAGGATGATAATATTCGTTCCCAATGGCCCTGGAGAGATTGGGTGATCAATGCATTTAATTCCAATTTACCTTATGATCAATTTTTAACGCAACAAATTGCGGGTGATCTAATGCCCAATGCCACCAAGTCCAACGTACTAGCTACCGCGTTTTTTAGAAATCATAAGTACACCGAAGAGGGTGGTGTGATTGAAGAAGAATACAGGGTCTCTTACAATATTGATAAAACAAGAACCTATGGCAAAGCCATTTTAGGGGTGACCATTGAATGTGCGCAGTGTCATGATCACAAATATGATCCATTTTCTAATAAAGATTATTATCAACTCTATGCCTTCTTTAACATGAGTAAAGAAAAAGGTTATGAAGGCGATGTAAGTGTTTCCACCCCTGCAAAAACACCTAAATTATTTATCACGGCAGAAGAAAAAAAATCTTTACTTGGTTTTATCAACCATCCCGATACCAATAAATTAGAAGTCTCTGTCATGGGCGATTGGAAAATTGGAGACACGGTAAAAGCAAGACCTACTTATATTTTAAGCAGAGGTAGTTATGATGCACCTACTACGATTGAAGTAAAGCCTACTGCTTTGGAATCCATTCTTAAATTTGATACCTTAAAATACGAACGCAATAGATTGGGACTAGCCAAGTGGACAGTAGAAAGAAAAAATCCGTTAACGGCCAGAGTATTTGTCAATTTTATTTGGCAAGAAATATTTGGGAAGGGTATTGTCAAAACATCCAGCGATTATGGTTTGCAAGGAGAATTACCTACGCATCCAGAATTATTAGATTGGTTGGCAGTTGATTTTATGGAACACCATTGGGATGTAAAATATTTAATTAAAAAAATTCTAAGTAGTGGCACTTACCAACAATCTAGTGTGGTAAGTAAAAAACAATTAGAACTGGATCCTGAAAATGTGTATTATTCTAGATCTCCCCGTTTGCGCTTTAAAGCAGAAATCGTAAGAGATTGGATCTTAAGCACCAGTGGTTTATTAAACACCAATATTGGCGGACCTAGCGTAAAACCCTACCAGCCCAAGGGGGTTTGGGAAAGTACCACATCGGGTAGAGGGGTTTTAGCAACTTACAAGCAGGACCACGGCAATGCAATTTATAGAAGAGGCTTGTACACCTTTATTAAATTAACAGCACCTCCTCCCTCTATGATGGTCTTTGATGCCAGCAACAGAGACCAGTGCGAAGCCAAAAGAGCCAGTACCAATACGCCCTTACAAGCTTTGACCATGTTAAACGATCCGGCAGTATTAGAAGCCTCCAGAGTGCTCGCTGAAAATATTTCCACCTCAACAAAAAATATTGAAGAAAAAATTGAACAAGCTTTTGAAACTATTATTATCAGAAAGCCTACCAGATTTGAAAAAAATAAATTGATTTCGTTTTGTACCAATCAAATTACTTTTTTTAATGCCAATCCAAGCATGCTAAAAAACACATTAGAGGTGGGCGAATATGCACACCCTACAAAAAAATACAATCCTGCAGAAACTGCCGCCTTGATGAAAACAATATTGATACTTTATAATTTAGAAGAAACCATCACTAAATCCTAAACTGCTGCTATGAATGAATTTTTAGAACATGGCTTGAATCAAAATAGAAGAAAATTTTTATCTAAATTAAGTTTAGGTATTGGGGGCCTAGCCTTAGGATCTTTAATGGTGCCTGGTTTATTTGATGCCAGCAGTGAAGAAGATCTTTTTGCCAATGTATTACCTCATTTTGCGCCAAAAGCAAAACGTATTATTTATTTGTTTCAAAATGGAGCCCCTTCTCAATTAGATTTATTTGATCACAAACCATTGTTGCAAAAAATGCATGGGTCTGAATTGCCTGCAAGTATTCGCAAGGGGCAAAGATTAACCGGCATGACAGCCAATCAAGCCAAGTTCCCCTTGGCTGGAACCAAATTTAATTTTGCGCAGTATGGAAGCAACGGGGCTTGGTTTAGTGAGACCCTTCCACATATGGCAAGCATTGCGGATGATTTTTGTATGGTGAAAACAATGTATACCGAAGCCATCAATCACGACCCAGCACTTACTTTTTTTCAAACAGGTTCTCAAGTTGGCAATCGTCCTAGTATGGGCTCATGGATTAGTTATGGATTAGGTAGTGAGAATAAAAATTTACCCGCTTTCTGTGTTTTGCTCAGCAAGGGCAAGGGCAATGGTCAGGGCGTTTATTCCAAATTATGGAACAATGGATTTTTAGAATCAATTCATCAAGGTGTTCAATTTAGTAGCGGAGAAGAGCCTGTAAAATATTTAACCGATCCTGAATTTATTAAACGTGGGGACAAGCGAGTGATGTTGGATGAAATTGCTCAGTTAAATCAGGAATCATACAATAAAATTGGGGATCCGGAAATTGTGACCAAGATTCAACAGTATGAACTAGCCTATCGCATGCAAATGGCCGTGCCTGAAATTACTTCTTTGCAAAACGAACCCGATTCTATTGTCAAAATGTATGGCCCTGAATGTTTGATTCCTGGCACTTATGCGGCCAATTGCTTGTTGGCAAGAAAGCTTTCAGAAAACGGCGTACGTTTTGTACAATTGTACCATCAAGGTTGGGATACGCACGGAAATTTACCTAAAGAATTAGAAGGACAATGTAAAGATGTGGATCAATCTTCTTCTGCCTTGATCAAAGATTTAAAACAAAGAGGTTTGTTGGATGAAACCTTGGTGATCTGGGGTGGCGAATTTGGTAGAACCAATTATTGTCAAGGAGCACTTAGTAAAGACAATTATGGAAGAGACCATCATCCAAAATGTTTCACCATCCTTATGGCAGGTGGTGGTGTGAAGCCCGGTGTTTATGGCGAAACCGATGATTTCGGCTACAATATTAATTCCTTACCTGTGCACGTACATGACTTTCAAGCAACAGTGATGCATTTAATGGGCGTCGATCACGAACGTTTCACTTTCAAACATCAAGGAAGACGTTACCGACTAACAGATGTTGCTGGAAAAGTAATCAATGAAATTATTAGTTAGGCATGTACATTAGTAAAATAAATAAATGGGGGGAGAGCTTGTTGTGGTTGGTCAATCCATTATTGATGGTATTAGCTTTCTTTAATGATGCCACAAAATTTCCCAAACTAATACAATGGCTAGGAAAATTACATGTTTTGTTATTACATTTCCCTATTGTATTAGGCATGGCCATTGTAGTGTATTTAGTATTTTTTCAAACAAAGAAACTAAACCCTGCTAATGAAAAATTATTGTTCATAGGTAATGCCCTAATAGCTAACTTAGTGGCTTTATTGGGATTGTTATTATCCAAACAAGATGCTTATGCTATAAGTATTCTAAATTTACATAAATGGGGTGGGGTAGCCATTGCCTTAATTAGCTGGAGTTTTATTTACTTAACAACAAGTAGTATAAATTTTAAAAAAGTATTTGGTCTTGTCTATTTAATTGTCTTATTAATTTTTACACATAAAGGCGCTCAATTGACCCATGGGGAAGAAGTACTTTCCTTTCCAAAGCCAATACCAGCAGTTGTTTCAGATAATGCGAATGCAGATAGTATCCTCACTGTGTATGAAAAGGCAATTGCCCCAATTTTAGAACAAAAATGTATTAGCTGTCATGGTGCTGAAAAAGTAAAAGGCAATTTGCAATTAACCAGCCCTGATTTGATTATTAAAGGAGGAAAAAATGGAAATTTATTAAATAGTATTAACAACAAAGAAGCCTTATTGTTACAAAGAATTCATTTGCCCAATACAGATGAAAAACATATGCCCCCCGATGGTAAAATTCAATTGACCTTGGAAGAACTAACTCTATTAAATAGATGGGTAAAAGCAGGAGGTGATTTCAAGAAAAAAATAAATGAAATGGCTAAGACAGATAGTCTAGCCCTTTTGGCCATTGCCTACAAGGCCCCTAAAAAAGGAGAAGACAATAGTAAAGGCAATGCGCCTGATTTAAAAGCCTACAATACTAGTTATTGCACCGTCAATTATTCTTATTATGGTTCGGATGAAATTTTTGTTGATTTTTTTCAAGGAGCTTTTTATAAAACAGCTTCTTTAAAAAATTTAGCGCCGCTGAAAGAAAAAATTACAAGTTTGAACATGCAGGGCATGCCACTCACCAAAGAAGACCTTGCGATCATTATTAGTTTTCCTAACCTAAGAAAGTTAAATTTAAACTATACCAAACTTAGTTTAAACGATTTGACTCCATTAAAGAGTTTAGAAAAATTAAAAAATATTTCTATTTGCGGAATGGAGTTAAATCCAACTAGCTTGGCTGGTTTTATTGACAATGCTCCATTTACACAAATTCAAATTTGGAACAATAAGACCAATGAAAAAGAGTATGCTAGCTTAATCGCCAATAATAAAAAAATAAAAATTATTGTTGGAGATAATTTAGATGATCAAATGATGAAAATTACCAGTCCAGTTATCGAACAAGATTCAAGCATTATTGTATCCCATCTAGACATCAAATTAAAACATTTCATGAAAGGCGCTACCATTAGGTATACCCTTGATGGTACTGGTCCTGACAGCCTCAGTAGCCCTATTTATACCAAAAAATTTCAACTAGTAAAAAATAGTATTTTAAAAACAAAAGCCTTTAAAACTGGATGGTTAAGTAGTGATATCGTTCAAAAAACTTTTTATAAATCTGAAATTCATCCAGATTCAATTTATTTTATTAGTCAACCAGATAAAAAATATCCAGGCGTCAACGGAGCGAAAACATTAATAGATTATGAATTAGGGGAGCAAAATTTTTCTAGTGGCAAATGGTTAGCTTATAGAGAAACCCCCATGATGTTTGTGATTAATTTTAAACAAGCCACACCAATACATCAAGCGCATTTTAATGCTTTTGTAGATAATGCGGCCTATATCTTCCCCATCTTGTCTATCAAAATTGAAGGAAGCAATGATGGTAAATCTTTCATATATTTAAATGAAGCCAAATTTCATTCTCTAGAAAAAACAGGCATGGTAAGAGAAAATAAATCTTTCAGTTGTGCTTTCACTGAAAAATCAGCCTACAAATATTATCGTTTTACTTTATTGAATTTAAAAAAATTGCCCAAATGGCACCCTGGCAAAGGAACTCCTGCTTGGATTTTTGTAGACGAATTATTTTTAGATTAATTATTTTTTAGTTTCACTATTGATTTATTCTATCACATACCAACTATAAGAATCGGCTGGAATGGTGAAAGTAAAATCAATGGTATAATCTCTATTTAAAGTATAGGTGGTAGAAAGGCCTTTTGCATCTTTAATAATGGCTTCTTTAGTTAATCCAGTATAATAAAGGGGAATAGCAATGGTTCTTGTAATAGCTGCTTGCGTTGGATTAAATAACATCATGAGTCCTTTTTGAGCTAGTGCAGGATTTACATGCATCCAACCATCCCAATCACGCCCATCAGCGCGACGAAGTTGAATCATATCGGCATTTAAAATGTTTCGATATTTTTTATACCAGTCAATGGTCTTTGAAACCATTAGCCTTGTGGTTTCTGTATCGTATAATCTAGGGCCTCTATAACAAGCTTGCACCCCTGCTCCATAGTATTGCATCATCAACTGCTCATAATCATTCAAATGCTCGCTTAGTGGCTCTAGTACTGCTTCTGGCCCACCTCCTTGGTATTTGGTAAGGGGCACAAAACCCCAGGCCATGGAAGGAATTTTCTCTAGAGTGCCATCGTGAATATTTTGACGATTGATGATTTTTTGTTGAGGACGAGGCAAAGAAAAATTTACTTCCCTATACCCTAAAGCAATTTTATGCGTACCATCTAAAAAATACCAATCCGGTGCATTAATATAAATTCCATGTTCATTCAACCAATGGTATAAACCTTTTTGTATTTCCATTTGTCTCCACTGAGAATCATCATAGCCTAAATGACCAGGATGTTTGGTAGAAGCACAAACATCTCCAGGATAAGGTCCGTCATTTTCCCAAATATCAAAACCTGTATAAGAAAAAAAGTTTTGTATTTTATCTCTATAGGCAAGTCCCCATTTACTTCCAAAGCAAGGCGCATTGCCAAAAAAAGCGCCTCCTGGTTTTCCTGTTTTTATATCCACTACATCGTCTTCATCACTAATGCGTCTGCTACTAAACAAAGAATAACCTCCTAATAAAATTTTACGATCATGTGCATATATTGCCAAGGCCTTCCATCTATTTAAATTCACCCTAGAGGTATCTTCCATATTCAAATGACTTCCAAAACTTAAGATAACTGCCTCGTAACCTGTGGCCACACATTGGTCAATAGCATTTTTTACTTCTTGGTCGTTTTTACTTACCAAATGCATAAAAATAGGATTCTGCGTTGTCCAAGGCGCAATGGTTCTGTACATCTTTTTCAATATCAAACCACGTCTTTGTCTATCATAGCTATCCATTAATAATTCATTGGTACGCACCGACTTAAAAACTTCATTCGGCGCTAAATCAATGCCAGGGGCCTTTTCAGGGTATATTTCTAATAAACAAGGTGTTTCAAAATTATAATTCACTTGGGAAGTATAGCTCAAATCGGTTTTCCAATGCGTGGTTTGATCGCTAATGTCGTAGCGCATAGCATTGTTAAATGCATAATTGGTTTCAAAATAAATACCATGTTGTTTTTTCATTTCTTCAGGCTTGCCTACCACTGCAGATTCTTCTTCTACCAAACCCAAAACTTCATTCACTACTCTATTTATTTTAATAGATGCATTCGATTTATTTTCAATAGATACCCATTTGGTGATTAATGGAAGTCCATCATATAATTCATAATGCACTTGAACCAATATATTTTTTAATGCAGGTAGATTGGAAATAAAATGAAGTGTCACTGTTTTACCTGTTGCTTGATTAGGATTGGTTAGCCAAGTATTCGGCTTCCAATTAATAAAAGGTTTGATATCAGAAATGCTGTAGTTCGTAAAAACAAAATCGGAATCTTTTTTTTGTAGATTATTTTCTACATCCATTTTTAAATAGGCTTTCTCTTTTTGACCACTTAGCCCGCCTACATTGTAAGACTGTCCGTTCAATACCAGCCTTGCTTCTGGCTCAATGCTTCTTAAT
>CAINEG010000050.1 GCA_903847655.1 uncultured Bacteroidota bacterium | reverse complement strand
CTTAGACATTATTTCTTGGTTGGAAAGTAAAATTCAAGGCAAAGATGTGCAGACCATTATCAAAGAAAAATTTGAATTACAACAATAAAATAAATTAGTCTCCTGTTGTAGTTGAAGCTGTTATTTTTCTGGTCACTAAATTAAATGTTTCACCAGAAGACATCATCTTAAAAGGTTTCACCACACGACCCCATTGTTTTTTTTGAATTTTCCAATCTTCTGGGTCATAAATCATTGCATAAGAAGGCCCCCATATTTTAAATTTACCGGCTTCCACCATCATGGCCGTAGATTCATCTAAACCCACCCCTAAAGTATTTGGATTATTTTCAATCACGGGAATTAAATCAAATTGACGATTACGTGCTAGTACATGTTGGTCGATGGCGGTATTTTGCATAAATGAAAACGCAGGTTGAATGGCATAAGGCTTGGTCAGATCTTTTCTGGCGTCTCCGCCAATCAACAAAGAGCCCATAATGGTGGCGCCTGCAGAGGTACCCATGATCACACCGCCTCTATCTAATAAAGCAATAAATTCTGCATACAATTTTGTGCCTCCATAAGCGGCTGCAATTAAATCTTGGTCTCCACCTCCAAAGTACAAGCCCTTCGCATTACGCAGCAGTGCAATATTTTTAGGATCATCGGCCTCTTTTTTATTGCGTGTATGTATGGTGGCCAAATTGGTAAATCCTCGACTACTAAATTTTAAAAGATGTTCTCCTTTTTGAATAAAGTCTTCGTCGGTGGTGGCAGTAGGAATATACACCACAGGTTGATCCTTGCCTCCAATATAGTTGGAAAAAAAACTAAATAAAGAATCGGGTATATTTCCTCCTCCTATGATAATGAGTTTACCCTTTGAATTAAAAAATGGATTAGGATGGTCGCCATTGGTAGATTGAGCAAAAACGGAATTACTTGTTAAGCTAAAAAAAAAGACCAAACACAAAAAGAAGGTAGTTTTTTGAAGCATGCTATAATTTAAGAATGTTTTAAAATAAAATACCATTATACATACATCGCTTCAATCTCTTTTTCAAAATTCGCCAATACCACTTTTCTTTTCAGACTTAACTTAGGGGTCATTTCTGCGTTATCAATATTCCACTCTCTTGGTATTAAAGCAAATTTTTTAACTTGTTCTACTTGATTGAACAATTTGTTATACTCATCAATGGTATCTTGTATCATGATAAGCACCATACTATTTTTTATAATTTCTGCATTGCTTACATATTCTATTCCATGTTGCTTGGCCCATTCTTTTAATTTAGCAAAAGAGGGCACGATTAAGGCACTTACAAAACGTCTATTATCACCAATCAGCATGATTTGTTCAATGTAAGGGCTCTCCTTCATTTTATTTTCTATAGGCTGAGGTGCCACATATTTACCACCACTGGTTTTAAATAATTCTTTTTTGCGATCGGTGATTTTTAAATACTTGCCATCTTCTACCACACCGATATCCCCCGTATGCAACCAACCATCAATAATAGTTTCGGCCGTTAAATCGGGACGCTTATAATAACCCAACATTACACTTGGACCCGCTACACATATTTCTCCATCTGCTTCTAACTTATACTGTACCCCTTCTATCACAGGGCCTACGGTACCATATTTAGAGCCACCTGGGTTACGTTGATTCACACTAATAATGGGGCTATTCTCTGTTGGACCATAGCCTTCATACACGGGTATTTGCGCTGCATTAAAAATGCGTAATAATTTTACTTGACAAGCAGCACCTCCTGTAACAATGAACTTTACATTGCTTCCAACTGCTTCACGCCATTTTACAAATATTAATTTATTGGCTAGTTTTAATTGGGTTCGGTACCACCAAGATCCTGGAATTAAATTATCATATTTTTCTCCCAAGGCAACTGCCCAGAAAAATAATTTTCTTTTTACACCTGTCAACTCCTCTCCCTTCATCATTATTTTTTCAAACATTTTTTCTAAAAGCCTAGGCACGGTAGAGAATCCATCTGGTGAAATTTCTTTTAAATTATCGCCAATAGTTTCTAGACTTTCGGCATAATAAATACTCATACCACTATACAAATAAATATAAGAAGCGAGCTTTTCAAAAATATGATTCAATGGTAAAAAGCTGAGTACTTTTTGATCTGGTGCATCGTTGAAAGGAAATGATTTTTTTCCCATCATTAGATTAAAATAAATATTTCTATGCGACAACATCACCCCCTTAGGCGTACCTGTGGTACCTGAAGTATAAATAAAAGTAGCCACCTGGTCTACAGGAATGGTTTTTTTAATTTGTTCTACTTGCGCTAACAATTGTGCATCAGTTTTTCTTAATTCAGTCCAATGTTTGGCACCAGCGATGCGATCAAATGTATAAACCTCTTTTAAACAATCTACTTTGTCTTTAATAGACATCACCTTATCATATAGTTCTTGATTGCTTGCGAACATATATTTAACAGAGGCATCATTCAATATAAAACTAAGTTCTAAGGGATTCGTAGTAGGATACACAGGCACCCAAATAATACCTAATTGTTGGGCGGCGAAATCACCAAATATCCATTCTGGGCGGTTAGTACTTATTACTGCAATTTTATCGCTGCCTTCTGGAGAAAAATTATGGGCAGATAAACCCAGACTTAGTAATCCAGCACTTAATTCATTGGCAATTTGTGCTACTTCTTGAGTAGCATATTTACGCCATTGTCCATTTTCTTTGGCAGCCAACATATCCTCTTGTGGGAAATGTGCTAATTGATGTTCGATACAATCGAAGAGTCTTTTAGATTCCATAAGTCAAGCAATATTGTATAACAAAATACTAAGAAAGCAGCATAAAAAAAAGAAATAAGCCTATAAAAAAACCCAGTCTGTTGAGAGACTGGGTTAAGTATTTTGAAAGTGCTTAATATATCAAATGGGTCAATAAGCCATCTCTTAATTTGGGTTCAAACCAAGTGCTTTTTGGAGGCATCACTTCGCCTGCATCGGCAATATTAAATAACTGATCAATCGTGACTGGATACAAACTAAAGGCAATGGCCATTTCGCCACTGTCTACTCTTTTTTCCAATTCAGATAAGCCACGAATGCCGCCCACAAAATCGATGCGTTTGTCAGTTCTTTGATCTTGGATACCTAAATTTTTGGCTAAAATATTATTGGACAAAATAGTAACGTCTAAAACACCAATTGGATCATTGGTATAAGTTCCTTCTTTAGCGATCAATTGATACCAAGTTTTATTTAAATACATACCAAAATGATGTAGTGCATTTGGTTTAACTGCATTTTCTTCAGCTACAATATCAAAATCTTTCGACAATGCTTCCATTAATGCTGCTGCACTATGGCCATTCAAATCTTTCACCACACGGTTGTAATCTAAGATGGCCAATTGGTTAGAGGGAAATAAAGTAGTTAAAAAATAATCGGATATTTTTTTTAGCTCATCGCCTGGCTTTACCACTTCTTCACTTAATGCCAATTTTACTTTTGCTGCAGATGCGGCGCGGTGATGTCCATCGGCAATATAAGTGCAAGGCACTTCAGTGGCAAATAAATGCGTGATTTGATCAATGGTGGCTTCATCACTCACTGCCCAAACTGAATGTTGTATGCCATCGTCGGCGGTAAAATCATAAACTGGGTTCTTGGTGGTCTTCCACTTCTCAATGATCGTATCAATACTGGCTTGATTTCTATAGGCTAAAAAAACATTCCCCGTTTGCGCACCTGTTGTCTTGATATGATTGATTCTATCTAATTCTTTTTCAGGTCGAGTAAATTCGTGTTTTTTAATAATGTCATTATTGTAATCCTCAATACTACTCACACAAACCAATCCTGTTTGTGCACGCCCATCCATAATCAGTTGATAGATATAATAGCAAGGCTTAGATTCTTTAAACAAGACATCGCGTTGTAGAAAAGCATTTAAATTATTCAATGCCAATTCATACACTGCTGTACTATGTGTATCGGTAGTTTCTGGTAAGCCTATTTCACTTTTTGTGATATGTAAAAAAGAATACGCATTGCCTACTGCCTCTAATTTTGCTTCTGCGCTATTTAAAACATCGTAAGGTTTGCTGGCCACTTGTTTTGCTAATTGTGGCTGAGGACGTACTGCTTCAAAGGGACTGATTTTTGCCATGGGCGCAAAGTTCGTTCTTTTTTATGAAGATTTAATTTTTTTCAGCGAATGATTTCATCAAGTCGCAAAATGTTTGCACACTAGATAAAGGCAGTGCATTGTACATACTTACTCTAATGCCGCCAACGGTTCTGTACCCTTTAACACCAATCATTCCTTGTTTTTTGCACAAGTCCAAAAATGGCGCTTCTAAATCGGGATTGCTTAAAAAGAAAACTGCATTCATAATACTTCTATCTTCTTTGGCTATAGGGCAATGAAAGGCCGGTAAAGCATCAATGGTAGCATACAATAAATTTGCTTTTTCAAGATTGCGTTTTTCCATGGCGGCCAATCCACCTTGGGTTTCGATCCATCTTAAGGTTAATAAGCTAACATATATAGAAAAAACAGGAGGTGTATTTAATAGCGAGCCTGCTTCGATATGTTTTTGATAATTTAAAATCGCAGGAATTTTTCTATTGATTTTTCCTAGAATTTCTTTTTTAACCACCACCATCGTAACTCCTGCCGCCCCCATATTTTTTTGTGCCCCTGCATAGATTAAATCAAACGCTTTGAAATTAGTAGGTCTACAAAAAATATCAGAGCTCATATCTCCAATTAATAAGGCAGAACTCTGAGGATAGCTATGCCATTGAGTTCCCTCTACTGTATTGTTAGTGGTAATGTGTAAATAAGTAGCATTGGCTGGTACATCCAACTGCTTATTGATATAGGTATGTTTTTTATCGGCGGTATCTGAAACTACTTTTACAGGTCCGAATAAAGCTGCTTCTTTGACTGCTTTATTGCCCCATACGCCGTTATCACAAATAGCAGCCAATCCATTTTCATCCAATAAATTCATGGGCACTTGCATGAATTGCATGGTAGCGCCACCTTGTAAAAACAACACTTCATAAGCATCGTCCAAACCCATTAATCTTTTAATGATTGCTTGGGCTTCGGTAACCACTTCCACAAAATGAGAAGTACGATGTCCGATTTCTAAAATTGATAAGCCTGTATTATTAAAATTATGAATAGCCGCAGCGGCTTGATCCAAAACTTCTTTGGGTAAAATAGAGGGGCCAGAATTAAAATTGTGCAATTGCATTATAGTGATATAAATTAAATATTAGTTTTCTATAGTTGGTTTTAAATCATTGACTTCGGCCTCGTCAACAGTAGTTACACCGCCTGAAATAGCATATTTCATTGCTTCTGCAGCATTGATTTGTTTAGGTAATTTTCTTGTTTTTGACAAAGGAATAATAAAAGATATTCCAGAAATGGCATAGGAGTGTGGTACATAAACTGTGACATGATCTTTTAATCCTAAATGTTCACAGCTTTCTTGAGTAATGAAACCAATTCTCCAAATATCCTCTCCATCTATGCAAACCAATATTGGTTTATCAAATTTTTTCTTATTACCGGCAAATGCTTCTAAAAAATCTTTTACTGAAGAATAGATAATTTTTACGCCAGGTGTTTTTTCTAAGAGTTTATCAAAAATGGACATCAATCTTTCAATAAAAAATAAAGAGGACAGCCAACCTACAATTAAAACAAGTGCAATCACCACCAAAAATCCAAGTCCAGTAACCTTAGGCACTTGTCCATTGACTGCGATAAATTTTTGAGGAAAAATTACACTTAAGACATTCGGTAAAAAATTATCTACCCAATTGAATAAGCTGACCACTACCCAAATGGTGACTCCGATGGGCGCCAAAACTATCACCCCCTGAAAAAAACGCTGGGCAAGGCTGGTTAAAATCTTTTGTTTGATGAATTGGTGCCTAGGATTGGGCATTTTTGATTGGTTTAAGGCTCAAATTTCAAACAATTTTGCCATTCGGCATAAATAATAAAAAAATATGCTTGGAAACTTTGAAAACGTGATAAGTTTCCGTAGTTTTGCGCCTTCAAATCAAGCTATGCAAGATAGAATTCTCAATAAAGCCCGCGAATTGATGTTCCAAACAGGGGTCAAACACGTCACTATGGACGATTTGGCCAACCAATTGGGCATCAGCAAGAAGACCATCTACCAGTATTATAAGGACAAAGACGCCTTGGTGAGTTCGGTGGTAGAAAATGAATTGACCAACCATGCCCTGATTTGTAACCAAAGCATGCAAACCGCAGACAATGCCGTGCATGAAATATTTCTATTAATGACCGTGATTCAGGAAATGTTTAGTAGAATGAATCCACTGACCTTATTTGAGATTGAAAAATATTATCCTTTGGCTTTTGAAAAAATTAAAAACCATAAAGACGATTATATTTTTTCTATGATTCGTGCCAACCTAGAAAAAGGCATTGCAGAAGGTTTGTATAGAAAAGATGTGGATGTAACAATTCTTTCTAAATACAGATTAGAAACAAGTTTGATTCCATTTAATATTCAAGTATTCCATCCGAATAAATTTGATATGCTTAAAGTGAATTTACAAATCATAGAACATTTTGTATATGGTGTAGCCACTTTAGAGGGCCACAAATTAATGGATGCCTATAAGCTTAACCATGCTGAAACAATATAAAATAAAAAAACAAACAAGAAAATAAATATACCGCAATGAAAAAGTTTTTAATCCCGCTTTTAAGTTTAATGATAGCAAGCAAGGCTATAGCACAAAGCAATAAAGTAGTCAATGCCTTTAGTTTAGAGCAATGTGTTGATTACGCACAAAAAAACAATGTACAGGTAAAAAATGCATTGCTTGCCATTGAAGTACAAATGCAAACCAACAGAGAAATAGCTGCAGCTGCTTATCCTACCATTGGAACTAATATTGGCGGGACAGATTACACTAAAATTCCAACCTCACTTTTACCTGGTCAATTTTTTGGTGGAGCTGCTGGTACTTTTATTCCAGTACAATTTGGTACCAAATACAATGCCAACTATGGTGCAAATTTTTCACAATTACTTTTTGATGGTCAAGTTTTTGTTGCCTTGCAAGCACGTGCGACCTCTTTAGAAATGCAAAGAAAAAATGCAGCAGTGACAGAAGAAGCCATTAAAGCCAATATTTATAAAATATATTATCAATTGTCTGCCAGCAAAACACAGTTAAATATTTTAGATGCCAATATTGATCGTTTAAGTAAATTGTCACATGATGCAGAAATTATGTACAAAAATGGTTTTGCAGAAAAATTAGACGTGGACAAAGTAAGTGTTCAATTGAACAATTTACAAACGGAAAAAATAAAAGCCAACAATAGTGTAGCGATTGGCTTTATGGGTTTGAAAATGTTGATGGGCATGCCAGTCAAGGACAGCTTGGCTTTGACAGATGTGATCAATGAACAAAGTTTAAGTACCGATGTACTAGTGGAGAACGATTTTCAATATGGTATTAGAAAAGATTACCAATATTTAACTACAGTAAGAAAATTAAGTGAGTACAATGTGAAGCGCTACCAATTGAGTTATTTACCCACTGTAAATTTTTCAGGTGCTTATTCTAAAAATGCACAACGAACTAAATTTGATTTTTTTGAAGGCGGTAATTG
Source organism: uncultured Bacteroidota bacterium (assembly GCA_903847655.1). The sequence continues at coordinate 10,965 of CAINEG010000050.1, read as the reverse complement.
GTTTACCACCTCTTTATTAAGTTTAAACGTGAATCTTCCATTATTCAATGGCTTTGCTAGAGAAGCAAGAGTGAAAAGAACCAAGATTGAATTAAAGCAAATTGAAAATCAAATAGACGCTTTAAAAAACAATATTGACAATGAAATGACACAGGCTAAATTAAATTATATTTCTTCGGTGGCCACTGTTCAATTTCAAAAGAAAAATATGCAATTGGCGGAGAATGTTTACCAACAAACAAAAAAGAAATTTGAAGCAGGTACCGGTTCCAACACCGAAATTTCTGCGGCTCAGGCCGATTTAGTAAGTGCTCAAAATAATTTCATGAATGCTTTGTACACTGCTTTAATCTCTAAAGTGGATTTATTAAAAGCCAGTGGAAAATTATAAAGTCGTAAATAAATAATAAATATTAAAAATAAAATAATGAAAAAGTTTTCTAAAGTAGTATTGGGTTCGATGATGATGTTGACCATGGCCTGTGGTGGCGGGAACAGCATTGAAAGTCAAAAAGCAAGTTTGGCTTCATTAAAAAAACAAAGTTTGGCCTTGAATGTAAAAATTGCCACACTAGAAAAAGAAATTGCAAAAGCAGGTGGTGGAGAAACAGCGAAGGCCATATTGGTGGCAGTAACGCCCCTGGTGAATCAAGATTTTACCCATTATATTGAACTACAAGGTAAAGTAGAATCTGAAAGCGTATCCTTTGTCACCCCACGTGCTGGTGGTGGTCAAGTAAAAGGCTTATTTCTAAAAAGAGGTGATCTAGTAAAAAAAGGTCAATTGATTTTGCAATTGGACAATTCATTGATCAAGCAAAGCGCCGCTGCAGCTACTCAAAATATTGAAACCTTAAAATCTCAAGCCGCATTAGCCAAAGCGGTATACGACAAACAAAAAAATCTTTGGGATCAAAATATTGGAAGTGAAATACAATTATTGACTGCTAAAACCAATGCAGAAGCTTTAGCAAGTCAATTAAAAGCAGCAGCAGAACAATTGGGTATGGTGCGTGATCAATTGGCCTATACCAGTGTTTACAGTGATGTAGATGGTGTGGCAGAGGAAGTAAATGTGAAAGTGGGTGAACTTTTCATGGGTCCTGGTCAAATAAAGATTGTAAACATGGCGCATTTAAAGTTAACGACCATGATTCCTGAAAATTATGCAGGTAAAGTAAAAGTAGGTACTGAAACAAGCTTAAACTTTCCAGACATTCAAAAAATAATTAGTGCAAAATTATCAGTGGTGGGCAATGTAATTGATCCTTTAAGCAGAAGTTTTTATGTAGAAGCAAAATTACCTATTGATAAAAATTTCCGTCCAAACCAATTGGTACAAGTTAAAATTAAAGACTACGAACAAAAAAATGCCATCAGCGCACCAATCAATTTGTTACAAAACGATGAAAAAGGAAAGTTTATCTATGTAGCGGTAATGGAAAATGGAAAACTAATGGCACGTAAAAAAGCAGTAACCGTAGGACAATACTATGGTAATAATATCGAAATTTTAGCAGGCTTAGTGGCAGGTGATAAGGTGATTACTGAAGGGTATCAAACTTTATTTGATGGCCAAAATATTACGACCTCAGATAAATAATTAAAAAATTAAAGCTTAATAGATTCTTATGTCGACAATAAAAAATATAAAAGAAAAGTTCAAAGAGTTTAAACCTACTTCTTGGGCTATTACCAATAAGACCACCATTTATTTGGTGATGTTGTTTCTTAGCTTAGGGGGTATTTATCAATTTCTTACACTTCCTAAAGAGAATTTTCCTGAAGTAGTCATTCCTAATATATTCGTGCAAACAGTGTATGTAGGTAATTCCCCTAAGGATATTGAAAACTTAGTCACTCGTCCTCTTGAAAAACAAATCAAGAGTATTAGTGGTGTAAAAATTAGCAAATTCACTTCTACCTCTCAACAAGATTTTTCGGCTATTACGATTGAGTTTAGCACCGATGTAAAACCTGAGATTGCTTTACAAAAAGTGAAAGACGCGGTAGATAAAGCCAAGTCGGATTTACCTACAGACTTAACACAACAGCCTAGGGTCATTGAATTAAATATCAGTGATATGCCGATTATGTATGTGAACATTAGCGGTAACTACAGTCCCGTTCAATTAAAAAAATATGCGGATGATTTAAAAGATAAATTAGAAAGCATTTCACAAGTGAATAGAATTGATTTAGTGGGTGCACCAGAAAGAGAGTTTCAAATTAATGTAGATAACTATAGAATGCAAAGCTCAGGCATCACTTTTGATGATATCAGCGCTGCCATTCAAAGAGAGAACTTAGATTTATCGGGTGGTTTATTAGAAGTGGGTACGATGAACCGTAACCTACAATTAAAAGGTCAATTAAAAAATGCCAATGATATTGCCAATATTATTGTACGCAATGCCAATGGTGCCCCAATTTACTTAAGAGACGTGGCCTCTATTAAAGATACGGTGAAGAATAACGAAAGCTTTGCACGTTTAAATGGCAAGAATGTGCTTACCTTAAATATTATTAAGCGTAATGGCGAAAACTTAATTGCCACTACCGATGCGGTGAAAAAAATTGTGGAAGAGGCCATAGCCAATGATTTACCGAAAGATGTAAACTTGGTGATTTCAGGTGACACAAGCATAAGAACCAAAAGTTCATTTACAGATTTAGTGAACTCTATTGTGATTGGCTTTATTTTAGTTTTGTTGGTATTGATGTTCTTTATGGGCGTGACCAATGCCTTCTTTGTGGCCTTATCGGTACCCTTGAGTATGTTTGTTGCCTTTGTTTTGTTACCTGCTGGTGACTTATTAGTGGGCTCGCACATTACTTTAAACTTCATGGTTTTATTTGCCCTCTTATTTGGTCTAGGTATTATTGTCGATGATGCCATTGTGGTCATAGAAAACACACACCGCATTTTTGTGCATGGCAAAGGAAAATTAACCGCTACTACTTCTGCTAAAATGGCGGCAGGTGAAGTATTTGTTCCTGTATTAGCAGGTACGATTACCACTTTAGCGCCTTTCTTTCCTTTACTATTCTGGCCTGGTATTATTGGTAAGTTTATGATTTACCTACCAGCCATGTTAATATTCACCTTAGCTGCTTCCTTAGTGGTAGCCTTTATCATGAACCCTGTATTTGCAGTAGATTTCATGAACCACGAAGAAGTAAAATCTGAGGAACCAAAATCGGCCATGTTTAAGAAAAAAGGTTTCTGGATACCTATTGGAATTGGAGTCTTATTAGACTTGATGGGCTTTACTTTCTTAGGAAATTTATTGATCTTCTTTATGATATTGGTTGTAGCCAATAAATATTTTATTACCGATTTAATTGAAAAGTTTCAGACCAATACACTTCCTAAATTAATGGAGGCCTATGAGCGCATCTTACGTCGTGCCTTAGGCGGTTGGAGACCAGTTAAATTATTAATAGGCACTTTTGTTTTATTAATATTTTCTTTCGTGTTTTTTGGCATTAGCATTAGTACTGGCAGAGTAGGTATTGAATTTTTCCCTAAAGGAGATCCTAACCAAGTATATGTTTATTTAAAATTACCTGTGGGCAGCAAAGTAAACTATACCGATTCTATCACTAAAATAGTAGAACATAAAGTTGCCAAGGCTTTAGAAATGGATAATAATAAAAAGAATCCACTGGTAGAAAGTATTATTACCAATGTGGCCGTTGGTGCCGGAGATCCGATGCGTGGCGATAGAAGTACAAGATCTGAATTAGGTCGTGTACAAGTGAACTTTGTGGAATATGAAAAACGTCATGGTAAATCAACCTCTCCTTATTTAGATGCCATTCGTGCAGAGATGAAAGGTATACCTGGTGCGGAATTTACGGTTACACAAGAATCCAATGGTCCACCAACGGATCCTCCAGTGAATATAGAAATACAAGGAGATGATTTTGATAAACTAGTGAAAACATCGGTGGGTTTAAAAAATTATTTAGACGCTGCACAAATTCCAGGTATTGATGGATTAAAGATGGATGTGGATTTAGTGAATCCAGAATTAACTTTAACCATTGATAGAGATCGTGCTTTAATTGAAGGCGTAAGTAGTGCACAAGTAGGTATGCAAATTCGTACCGCCTTATTTGGTAAAGAAATTTCTAAAATTAAAGATGGCAAGGATGAATATAAGATTCAATTAAGAAACGAAGAATTGCAAAGAAATAATTTAGTAGATCTTTTAAATATGCGTTTATCTTTTAGAGATATGGCGGCTGGAGGAATGGTCAAAAATATTCCTATTAGCTCATTGGTAAAAGTAGAACCCACCAATACCTTTGGTAGCATCAATAGAAAAAATCAGAAGAGATTAATTCAATTAAGATCCAATGTTAAACTAGATCAAGGCTTTAACCCTACTGCTGTAAACGCAGTCATTGCGCAATACATTGGCAACTTTAAAGGTATTTCTGAAGGGGTGACGGTTAAACAAACTGGTGAGAACGAACAACAATTAGAGACCGTTGCGTTTTTAGGCAAGGCCTTAGTGATTGCATTGATGTTAATTTTATTTACATTGGTATTGCAGTTTAACTCTATTTCTAAATCGGTGATTATCTTAACGGAGATTTTATTTAGTATTATTGGTGTACTATTAGGCTTCTCTATATTTGGCATGAAAGTTTCAGGGGTAATGACAGGCTTAGGTATTGTAGGACTAGCGGGTATTGTGGTGAAAAATGGCATATTGGTGATTGAATTTGCCGATGAATTAAGATCAAGAGGCTATAAAACAAGAGAGGCAGTGATTCAAGCAGGAAAGACAAGAATTATTCCTGTATTGTTAACTGCCCTTGCTGCGATCTTAGGTTTCTTACCAATTGCCATTGGTTTTAACATCAATTTTGTGACTTTATTTAGTGAGTTAAATCCACATATTTTCTTTGGCGGTGACAACGTAGCCTTTTGGAAACCATTAAGTTGGACCATTATTTATGGCTTGGCCTTTGCCTTCTTTATGACTTTGTTTATCGTGCCTGCCATGTATATCATTGCAGAACGTTTACGCAGACCCATGCGCCGTCATTTTGGTGGTAAGTGGATTAGTATTTTAGGCATTCCTCCATTAACATTTATTTTTATTCCTTTGATGTTTATTACTACATTTATACATAGAAGAAATGAAAAAAGAAGAATGGCCAACAACAATGCTGGCGGAGATAAAACAATTAATGGTTCTTGGTATTAATTTATAAAATAAAAAACAAGTGATGATGAAAAAATATTTAGTAGTTAGCTTATCGTTATTTTGCTTTTTATCCATTTTCAATTTGGCTTGTTCATTTAATAACACAAATAAAAATGCTATGGATACAGCAACTGTGACCACTCAAAGTTTTGGGACCTTGGAAGGAAAGTCTATAACAGAGTATACTTTAACCAATGCCGCTGGCATGCAAGTAGGCATCATTAATTATGGCGCCATTCTTACTAAAATAATTACAAAGGATAAAGCGGGTACTTTGGGTGATGTAATTACAGGTTATGATTCTATTGATGGTTATGTTCAAAAAGGCAATCCTTATTTTGGCGCCATCATTGGAAGATACGCCAACCGCCTTGCTAAAGGGGCTTATAAAGTAGATGGAGTAGCTTATTCAGCGGCCATCAACAACAATGGGCAATCCTTGCATGGAGGTTTAAAAGGCTTTGACAAGGTTTTATGGGAAGCGGTTGTTTTACCTGGAGATTCTAGCATTCAATTGAGTTATTTAAGCGTAGATGGAGAGGAAGGTTATCCAGGAAATTTAAAAGTACAAGTAGTGTATACTTTAACTGAAAACAATTCAATTAAAATTGAATATACTGCTACTACAGATAAGACCACCGTACTTAATTTAACCAATCATGCTTATTTTAATTTAACTGCTGGTAAGTCCCCAAATATTTATGAGCATATCGTACAATTGAATGCCAATAAATATACACCTGTAGATAGTAATTTAATTCCAACAGGTGAACTATTAGATGTTAAAGGAACGCCAATGGATTTTACGACCCCTAAAAAAGTGGGTCAAGACCTTGATAAAGTAGCAGGTGGCTATGACCATAACTGGGTATTGAACAAAGCAGATGGCTTGCAAGAAATAGCATCCGTCTATGAACCAATCAGTGGGCGTTATTTAACAGTAGCGACTACAGAACCTGGCATTCAATTTTATACTGGTAATTTCTTAACTGGTACTTTAACAGGTACAAAAAAAGGCTTGGTCTACAATAAGCATTATGCCTTGACTTTGGAAACCCAACATTTCCCTGATAGTCCTAACCAGCCTGGATTTCCTAGTACTTTATTAAAACCAGGAGAGACCTATCACCAAACAACGGTGTATAATTTTTCTACCAAGTAATTAGTAAAATTTAAATATATTAAAAACCAGCTTTCAAAAAAAGCTGGTTTTTTTATGCTAGTAGATGCGTGCCTTCTTCTATACTTATAGGATAGACCGCTAATGGCTTTTGGTATTTTTTTAAATAGGCAGCAGCTAGTTCCTTACTAATCAGATCCAATTCCGAATTTTTTATGATATTAATGGTGCAGCCACCAAAGCCACCCCCCATCATTCTTGCACCAATCACATGTTCATTTTGCTTGACCGCTTCCACTAAAAAATCTAATTCGGGACAACTCACATCATACAATTTTGATAAGCCTTCGTGAGTGGCAAACATTTTTTTCCCAAAAGCTTCCATGTCCCCAGCAGTTAAATCTTTTACTGCTAATTGTACCCGCTCAATTTCTTCTACCACATATTTACATCTTTGATATATTTTAACACCAGTTAAAACCTTATTAGATCCCAAACAATCTTCAACTTGCTCTGTATTAATATCCCTGAATATTTTTACAGCAGGATATTTTTCTTGAATCATTTTTAATCCTTGCTCACATTCTAATCTACGGGTATTATACTCAGAACTGGCTAGTGCGTGTTTTATTTGCGTATCGAATAAAACAATACTATAGTCTTTTAACTCTAAAGGATAATAGGCATAGGCTAAGCTAGCACAGTCCAAAAATATTACTTTATTTTTTTGTCCATGCAAACTGGCAAACATATCCATCAGTCCGCATTTGACACCTGCAAACTCGTGTTCGGCTTTTTGTGCCATTAAGGCCATTTCCATTTTAGTTAATTGCAATTGATACAATTCATTCAGTGCAAATATCACCGCGCATTCCACGGCTGCAGAACTAGACAAGCCTGCTCCACTAGGAATATTGCCTTGTATACAAATATCAAAACCTTTAATGAGGTCGTCTTTAGTATTTGTTTTTTCTATCACTTGATGTACTACCCCAATGAGGTAGTTCACCCATGGTGTAGCATGTGGCGCTAGATGGTGAATTGGTAAAATTATAGTTTGTCCCAAATCCAATGCCACCATATGTATTGCGCCATCGGTTCTTTTGCCTATCGCTACTTCAATGTATTTATCAATGGCTGCAGGTAGCACAAATCCATGGTTATAATCGGTATGTTCTCCAATTAAATTAATGCGCCCAGGCGATTTTACTGCAAGTGAAGGAGCGTAATTAAAATGATTCAAAAATTGACTGCGAATGGCTAACATAAAATAAAATGTTTTTATGTTTAATTATATTTTTTGTAAACAGGCCGCCGCCGCATCTAGTGTAGCCTCTTTTTTAGCAAAACAAAGTCGTATCACTTTATGATCGGTGCCATCATGATAAAATGCCGACATGGGAATCACGGCCACTCCATATTCTTTGACTAATTTTTCAGCGAATAATTTATCAGATTCATTAGAGATGGCCGCATAACTATAAGATTCAAAATAAGAACCAGAAGAAGGAATATATTTAAATTTTGTTGGCGCTAATAAGTTTCTTAAATGATCTCTTTTTGCCTGATACATAATCCCCAAGGATAAATAAGCTTCTTTATTGTCCATATAAGCTGCGATGCCCAATTGTTTGGGGCTGTCACAACTAAAGGCATTGAATTGATGTACTTTTCGGTACTCTTTCATTAAATTTTCAGGAGCCACACAATACCCTAATTTCCATCCTGTACAATGATAAGTTTTACCAAAAGAAAAACAAACAAAACTACGTGCAAATAAATCGGGATATTTCATCACCGTTTCGTGTTGCTTTTGATCATAAATTAAATGCTCGTATACCTCATCACTGATCAAGTATAAGTGATTGCTCAATACTATATCTTGCAATTGAAGCATATCTTCCTTGGTCATTACTACGCCTGTTGGATTATGTGGCGTATTCACTAATATCGCTTTTGTCTTTTTAGTAATGGCCGCTTTTACCTTATCCCATGGAATACTATAATTAGGAAACTCTAAAGCAATGGGCACCACAATACCTCCATTGAAAGTAATATTGGGAATATAACTATCATAAGCAGGTTCAAAAATGATGACTTCATCGCCTGGTTGAATGATGGTAGAAAAAGCAGAAAATATAGCATACGTGCCTCCCGGTGTAACCGTTATTTCGGTTTCAGGGTGGATGGTAGTTTGGTATAAGAAATTAATTTTTTCTGCCAATCTTTCTCTTAATATAGGCGCCCCATTGGTATGCGCATATTGATTCCCGCCAGCTTTCATGGCTGTTGTCACACAATCTATAAGTGCTTCACTCATGGGAAAATCGGGAAAGCCCTGGCCTAAATTGATGGCATTATGCTTTACCGCCAATTGGCTCATGACTGTAAAAATACTAGTGCCAATATGGGGAAGCTTTGACTGCATCTAGTCTTTAAAATTTCAATTGATTCGAAATACGTTTTAATTCAATCTCTGCCACTTTTGCGGTGTACTTTAAACTTACCAATCTAAAGCCAGCATTTTCAAAACTTTGTTGCGCTTGTTTTACATCTACCATGGTGGCTTGCCCCAATTGATATTTTTGCATGACTAAGCCTAGTAATGATGCCGCCATGCTATAATTATCCGTTTCAATGGGCAATTGTTCGATGCTATTTTTATAGGCATCAAAAGTTTTATAAGCATTCGTATAAATATCCTTACTTAAACTTTGTGTTTGCAGTTCGGCATTTTTTGAATTGATTCTTGCATTTGTTAAAGTTTTTTTAGCTGCACCTCCGGTATATATAGGAATAGATAGGTTGACGCCTAAAAATGGACCATAGTTTTCATTTAATAAACTAAAGCCAGCAGCAGAACTACTGCTACTTAAATTATAACCCGTACTTGCTCTTAGTGTAGGATACATTAAGGCCTTGGTTTCTTTTTCTAACTGTTGATTTATTTTTATCTGTGTACTTAAAGCAGCTAATTGAGGGTTGTTGTTTAAGCCTAAGGAAATGCTAGTAGCTCCTTTATCAAAACTTAATTGATTATCGATCGCAATCGTATCATTAATGACAATGGAGGAGCTAACATCATCTTTATTATTAATAGTTCTAGCTAAATCTGTTTTGGCTTGTGCAATAATTAATAATTGATTTTGCTTGGCTTGTAATAATGCATTTAAATCTATATTAGATTGTAAAATATCGGTTTGATTGGCCACCCCAATTTGTTGTCTTGTTTTAACAATGTCTACTCTTTCTCGACTTGTTTCGATTGATTTTTCTATGGTTTTTAAATAGGCTTGTTGACGCACTACATTGTAATACTGTTGCATTACTTGCGCCGTGGTATTTTGCATTTGCGATTGCAATAAAAAACCATTTTGCTTTTCAATCATGGCTAAACGATCCTTAAAAGCCATAATTCTATACCCATTAAAAATGATCACTGAAGCTGTAAGCCCAGCTGATAATGTGTTCCCGTCTACTCCTGTTTTAGTCGTATTACGCGTTGGATCGGCAAATTTTTGTTCAATGGTGGATAATGATTTATTATTATTGGCAGTAGCTGAAACTGTGGGTAGTCCGCCCGCCACACCATAATCATTATTGTTTTTGGCAATCGTTAAATTATTCTCCACCAATTGAATATCGTAACTATTTTGAATCGCTGTTTTGATGGCCTCATTTAGGCTAATCGCATTTTGTGCATTTGCGTTAATTAGCAATGAAAAACAAAGGAGTAAAAATATATAAATGGACTTTTGCATACTATAAAATTAAGTGAGCCAATACCAAAACTCGAAAAAATTACATCAGTGGTGAAAGCGCAAACTTTACTATCCCACCAAGGTACCAATGGCAGCGCCCTGCACTACTTTTAATAAATTTCCTGGCTGGTTCATGTCAAATACAATAATAGGTAATTTGTTTTCCATGCATAAAGTAAATGCAGTAGTATCCATTACTTTTAAATTCTTTGATATACATTCTTGGAAACTAATTTTTTCAAATTTAACTGCTGCAGGATTTTTTTCAGGATCACTATCATAAACACCATCTACACGCGTTCCTTTTAAAATAACATCTGCCTTCATTTCAATCGCACGCAACGATCCTGCGGTATCGGTAGTGAAATAAGGATTACCTGTACCTGCTCCAAATATAACTACACGCCCTTTTTCTAAATGACGCAATGCTTTACGACGAATATAAGGTTCTGCAACTTGTTCCATTACAATAGCAGATTGTAATCTTGTATACACGCCTATTTTTTCCAACATGGCTTGAATGGCCATTGCATTAATTACAGTGGCTAGCATTCCCATATAATCTCCATGTGCTCGCTCGATACCGCTATCTGCTTCGTTCATTCCTCTATAAATATTTCCTCCTCCTATAACAATGGCTACTTGCACCCCTAGTTCAACTACTTGCTTAATTTCATTGGCATATTGTTCAATAATTTTAGGATCAAAGGGGTCTCCGGTTTTTTGATTTCCTAATAATGCCTCTCCTGATAATTTCAATAATACACGCTTGTATTTTGGCAACATAGTTCTACATATTTTGTACTTGCAAGATAAGAATTTTGGGGCAACAAAAAAGGGTCCCCCCGATTACTCGGGG
>CAINEG010000049.1 GCA_903847655.1 uncultured Bacteroidota bacterium | reverse complement strand
ATGATGCATATTTCCATTGGTCGCTTATCCATGGCTAGTATTTATGTAAATAACGCATATTTAGGTAACTTCAATGTGTCGCTATTATTAACTTAACATTAATAAATTGTGACCAGAATATTACTTAAGCCAATTTGCATAATTTTACAACCAATTTTAAGTTCCATGAAAAGCAATTACATACCTAGAGACATCAGCTGGCTAAGTTTTAATGCCAGGGTATTGCAAGAAGCTAACGATCCGTCGGTTGCTTTAAAAGACAGAATTCGTTTTTTAGGTATTTTTTCCAATAATTTGGATGAATTCTTTAGAGTACGTGTGGCTACCTTAAAACGTATGGTAGAATTTTTAGAAAAAAAGAAAAGCATCAATATCGACATCATTGATTCACCGCAGGTAATCTTGGATGAGATTCAAAAAGTAGTTTTAAAACAACAAAGTGAATTTAACCGCATCTGGGGTAATATCAATAGAGAATTAATTAAAAGAAAAGTACTTATTGTCAATGATCGAAAATTAAACAATGAGCAAAAGCTATTTGTACGTGATTATTTTGATAATGTAGTAAGACCTTATATTATCCCATTGATGGTAGAAAATTTACCGGAACTTCCTTATTTAAGAGACAAGAGTTTGTACTTGGCCATCGTTATGAGAAATAAAAACGATGCATATCATGAAAAGTTTTCCTTAATTGAAATTCCTTCTAAATCCATTGGTCGCTTTATTATACTTCCTTCAAGCCCTGGCACCAAATCCATAATATTACTAGAGGACATTATTAAATTTAATTTGCCCATCATCTTTTCACATTTTAAATTTAATAAATTTGATGCGCATGTATTCAAAATTACGAAGGATGCAGAAATTGATTTAGACCAGGAAGTGGGAATAAATTTCGTAGATAAGATTTCAAAGGGCGTTAAAAATAGAAGAAAAGGAAAACCTGTTCGTTTTGTGTATGACAAAGATATGAATGCCGAATTACTCGATTTTCTCATTCAAAAATTACACCTTACAAGAAAAAGTAGTATCATACCAGGCGGTCATATTCATAATTTTAGACATTTTATGGATTTCCCTGATGTGTTGGTGGAAAAACAAGAAAGGCCCAAACCATTTACCCATCCAGCTTTTAAGAAAAATAATCAGGTTTCAGAAGTCATTTTACAAAAAGATGTGCTTTTGCATTTCCCTTACCATAGTTTCGATCCGGTGATTGATATTTTGAGAGAAGCAGCCATGGACGATGATGTGGTTTCTATCAAAATAACTGCCTATCGCTTAGCCAGCAATTCTAAGGTAATCAATGCCTTAATCAATGCTGCCAGGAACGGAAAAAAGGTGACGGTATTTTTAGAATTGAAAGCGCGTTTTGATGAAGAAGCCAATTTGGAATGGAAAACCACTATGGAAGAAGAAGGTGTTAATGTATTAGTGGGTATTCCCAATGTAAAAGTGCATGCAAAAATTTGTGTCATCCAAAAAAGGGTAGCTGGTAAACTCGTTCAATATGGTTTTATCAGTACTGGTAATTTAAATGAAAAAACCGCCAGAATATATGCGGATCATTGTTTGCTTACCGCTTCAAAGCCATTGTTAATGGAAGTAAATAAAGTATTTACTTATTTAGAAAGCTGGCAATTGGGGGATAAGCCAATTGGGAAAACACGAAATTTATTGATTTCGCCCATTAGTATGCGCAATGCAATTGTTCAATTAATTAACAACGAAATAGCCTTTGCAAAATTGGGTAAGCCGGCAAAAATTATTGTGAAATTAAATTCTTTAAGCGATCAACTTCTTCTAGATCATTTATACAAAGCATTAAAATCAGGCGTAGAAGTTCATTTAATCATTAGAGGAATTTTAACGCTTAAAAAAGTAAATGAAAAAACAAAAAACAAACTAAATGCTATAAGCATTGTAGACCAATATTTGGAACATGCGAGAGTCTTAATATTTCATAATAAGGGCAATGAAAAAGTATTCATTTCTAGTGCCGATTGGATGGTGAGGAACTTGGACCATCGTATAGAAGTAGCCACGCCCATTCTAGATGTTCATCTTAAAAAAGAATTGATTGAGATTATCAACATTCAGTTAAAAGATAATAACAAAGCCAGGATTTTAGACGAAAATTTAAACAATAATTATGTACCTTCCGTTGGAAAGAAAGTGTACAAATCACAGGTAGCTACTTACGAATATTTAATAGGAAAAAATAAATAAATTGATACTCGCAGCCATAGATATAGGAAGTAACGCGGTTAGATTGCTCATCTGCGAAGTAGTTAAAAAAGGTAAAGAAGTTAGATTTAATAAATTATGCCTTTTAAGAATTCCCGTGCGTTTGGGTTTTGATGTTTTTGAAAAAGGGCATATTGGTGGACAAAAAAAGAAAATGCTTATTAATACCATTAAGGCTTTCAATAATTTAATGAAAGTGTATGAAGTGGAGCATTACATGGCCTGTGCCACTAGTGCCATGCGCGATGCAGAAAATGCCAAAGAAATCATCAAGGAAATTAAATCTGAAACCAGCATTGAAATTGAAGTCATTACTGGCGAACTAGAAGCTGAAATTATATACGAAAACCATATTGCAGAATTGTTGGACAAAGACAAAAGCTACTTATACATAGATGTGGGTGGCGGTAGTACTGAAATTACTTTATACCACAAATCAAACGTAGTGGTACAAAAATCATTCAATATTGGCACCGTTCGTATTCTAACCAAGAAAGTAAAAGATGAGACCTGGGAGGAAATGAAAGAAACATTGAAAGACTTGTCCAAAAAATATAATAATATGATTGGCATTGGTTCTGGAGGTAATATCAATAAATTGTTTTCATTAAATGGCAATAAGAATGGGAAATTTATCAGTGCAGAAAGTTTAAAAGAAGTGAACAAGGAAATGGAGCCCTTAACCGTAGAAGAAAGAATGGACAAATACACTT
>CAINEG010000048.1 GCA_903847655.1 uncultured Bacteroidota bacterium | reverse complement strand
TCCTTATTACAAGAAAAGTATGGAGAAATATTTACGGTTCATCGATTGGACCAATTTACCAGTGGCTTAATTTTATTTGCAAAAAATACTGCAGCACACCAAGCATTAAGTGAATTGTTTGAAGGGAGAACCATTGAAAAAAAATACTTAGGGCTAGTCAAAGGAAGGCCACCCCAAGAAGGCAGTATCGATAACCCCATCATGGAACATCCTGTTAAAAAGGGAACCATGGTGATCAATGCCAAAGGGAAGGCTGCTTTAACTACTTATAGTGTAGAAAAATATTATAAGCAATACGCTTGGGTGAATTTTCAAATTCATACAGGAAGAACCCATCAAATTAGATTGCATGCCAAACAAATTGGACATCCTATTGTAGCTGATGATGTCTATGGCGATGGAGAAAAATTATTATTGTCTTCCATCAAAAAGAAGAATTTCAAATTGAGTAAAGAAGAAGATGAAGAAAGACCCTTAATGGCAAGACAAGCCTTGCATGCATATAGTTTGGTCTTTACTTACAAAGAAAAGGAGCTCCGATTAGAAGCTCCCTTACCTAAAGATTTAACTGCTTGTTTAAAGCAGTTGGATAAATGGAATAGTTAAGAACTATTTTGATTTATACACCACGCCGTCTTTCATTACAAAGTTAATCTGCCCCATTAAGTCTACATTTTTGGTAGGATCTCCCGGTACAGCCACAATATCTGCCAATTTATTTTTTTCAATACTACCTAAGATAGCTTGTGTACCCATTAAATCAGCAGCGTTCCAAGTGGCAGATTGTATGGCTTCCATCACAGGCATCCCTGCTTCTTCCATGTATTTAAATTCAAGCCAGTTCTTGCCATGCTTAAATACCCCAGCATCTGTACCAAAAGCAATTTTCACGCCTTCTTTGTAGGCTCTGGCAAAATTACTTTGGCTCTTGGGTCCAATCTCTAAAGCTTTTTTGGCTACTACGGGTGGGAAGTAACCTGGAATTTTTGCCGAGTCAGCAGAAGATCGTCCCGCAATCATCGTAGCCACTAAATAAGTACCATATTGTTTCATTAATGGATATACTTCCTCATCCATTAGTGTGCCATGTTCGATAGAATTAACCCCAGCTCTAATGGCTCTTTTCATTGCCTCTGCGCCATGACAATGGGCAGCTACTTTGAATCCATAATCTTTTGCAGCAGCTACAATGGCTTTAATTTCCTCTTCTGTAAATTGCGAGTTTTGTCCATTAGCGGACATACTTAACACTCCACCACTTGCAGTAATTTTAATGACATCACTGCCCTCTTTGTATCTTTGTCTTACTGCTTTGTAGGCATCTTCAACGCCATTCACTACACCGTCTTTTGGACCAGGATCACCCATTAAATCTTCTCTATAACTATTGGTAGGATCTGCATGACCACCCGTGGTTGCTATGGCTTTTCCTGCTGTATAAATTCTTGGTCCCACCACATAGCCTTTTTGTATAGCCTTTCTTAATGAAATATTTGCACCAGATCCACCTAAATCTCTCACCGATGTAAACCCTGCCATCAATGTTCTTTGCGCAATAGGCACTGCAGCCAAGGCATAGTCAGCCGTGTTCAAAGTAAACTCATCTAAATAATGACTAGGGCTGGTTTCACTTTCTATGTGTACATGCATGTCCATTAAACCAGGCATGACAGTGCTTGTTTTTAAATCGATGGTTTTGTCATTGGCCCCCGCTTTGGCATAGCCATCCAATACATCCACAATCTTATTGCCTTCTACCACAATGGTTTTTTCTTTTAAAACTTGTAAGTGTTGCACATCAATTAATTGACCACAATACAAATAAGTTTTTTGAGCCTGAGCAGTTAAAAAGCAAGTAGCCAAAATCATCGAAATAATAATTGAACGCATAGTAATATTTATTTAGAAAATAAATATACAAAAAAACCCCCGCCTTAGATAGGGGAGGTTTAATTTGTTGGGCAATGACTCGAATCTCAGTGACACACTGTTGATAGACTCGTTCACTGCCTAAGCTTATAATGCCTATTTATTCGGCTGAGGGGTATAGCGTAAGTAGGGTTTTACAATGTTCAATCCTTTAGGAAATTTAACCAAGGCATCTTCGGTTTTCACTGCAGGTACTACAATAACATCTTCTCCTTCTACCCAGTTAGCTGGTGTGGCTACACTGTAATTGGCAGTTAATTGTAAAGAATCTATGACTCTTAAAACTTCTACAAAATTTCTACCGGTAGACGCAGGATAAGTGATGCTTAATTTTATTTTTTTATCTGGGCCGATGATGAACAAAGAACGAACTGTAAAAGTTTCAGAAGCATTGGGATGAATCATGTCATAGGCATGTGCAATCGATTTGTCTTCATCGGCAATGATAGGAAAACCAACGGTTACATCTTGTGTTTCATTGATGTCGGTAATCCATTTTTGATGACTCTCCACACCATCCACACTCAATGCCAATACTTTTACATTGCGCTTAGCAAATTCTTCTTGCAAGGCCGCAGTGCGTCCTAATTCAGTGGTGCAAACTGGAGTAAAATCGGCAGGATGTGAAAATAAGATGCCCCAACTGTCTCCTAAATATTCATGAAAACTAAGGTCGCCAATACTTGTTTTGGCTTTAAAATCTGGTGCGATATCGCCTAATCTCAAACTCATATACTTCTGTTTTTTATAGTGATAGCGCAAAGATATGTATTTTCTACTAATTTAGTAGACTTTTAGTAAAAATAATTTTCAAAATTTATTTTAGGCAAAAATTAAACAATTGGATTTTCTGAACTGTAAAGATCTAATAAGCCGTCTGGCAATTCCACGCTCACTGTTTTTTTGGCATGGTCCACCCCTTTAAGGCTTTCTTCATGTAAAGGAATATAGGCTTCCTGCCCTTGGTAAAGTATGGTCACTAATAATTGATGGGGTTGTTCTATGATTTCTTGAATCACACCAATAGTTTTGCCATTTTCTTGAACAGCATACCCCATTAAGGCTAAGGGAGAATTTTTATTCACTAATTTTTGAAAATCGGCCTGGGGCAACCAAACTTTTTTCCCAATCAGCATAGCGGTGGCCTCTCTAGTACTAATGCCTTCTATTTGCAAATGGGTGATGGATTCTGTTTTGGCAGAAGCCGTGACAATAAAATAAGGAATAAAACTAGCGGTGTTTTTTTCAATAAACAATGTACTGATCCCCTTGAATGAAATGGCCTTGCCTAAAGCATGTTCTATGATCAGCTGTCCCGCAACACCATGCGCTGCCACCATTTTCCCTATGTGTACAAAATCGTTCATCTACAAATTTATATTTTTTTTGGCACTGCTGCCTATTCAAGAAAAAACCCCAGCTTCCAAAAAGGAAACCAGGGTTTTAAAGCTATGTAATAATAAAATTATTCAGCAGGTGTTTCAGTTGCTTCTTCAGCAGCTGGTGCTTCTTCAGCAGGAGCAGTTTCCGCTACTGGAGCTTCCACTTCTGCTACTTTTTTCACTACAGGTACATACACTTTTTTAGCCGCTTGTGCTTTTTTGTGTGTATCACTTGTGCTTGCAATTTTTGCTTCATGTTCTGCATACCAAGTTTGGAACTTAGCCATTGCAGTAGCATCATCAAACAAACCTAATTTAACTCCACGAAGTAAGTGCTTTAAATAAAGTACGCCTTTGTAAGATAAAATGTTGTGGACTGTATCTGTAGGTACAGCACCTTTGTTTAACCACTCTAAAGCTTTTTGACGATCCAATTGGATAGTTGCAGGAACTGTTAAAGGATTGTAAGTACCAATTTTTTGGATGAATTTACCATCTCTTGGTGCGCGTCCGTCGGCTACTACTATAAAGTAGAAAGGCCTTTTTTTACTACCATGACGCTG
>CAINEG010000047.1 GCA_903847655.1 uncultured Bacteroidota bacterium | reverse complement strand
GTGCTTGGGATAATGCTAAAAAATCTTTTGAGAAAGGTGTTGAGATCAATGGCGAGATGTTCTATAAAAAATCTGAACCACATAAGGCTTCTGTAACTGGAGATACTGTGGGTGATCCTTTTAAAGATACCTCTGGTCCTTCCATGAATATCTTAATTAAATTAATGTCTATTGTGTCATTGGTTATTGCTCCAAGTTTAGCGCAATTGCATCCAACGAAAGCAATGGAGACTAAAGCTCAAACTGTTGAGATTTCAGTCATCAGTACTGATACTGCAGCGGGTGCTAAAATAATTAACGATAACGCAACCACTGTAACTGTCTCTGCAAATACCAAAACATTATTACAAGCTTTACAAGAAGAAGGTATTGCTCCCATTGATAATGTTAAGATTCAAATTACCGATGGTAAGATTACAGTCAATGGTAAAGCTTTGACCCCTGAACAAAATGCAAGGTTTTCTACTTATTTAAAGAAAGACAAAAAGTAAAATTGTTTGAATAGTTTAAAAAATCCGCTTCTATTTTTAGAGCGGATTTTTTTATATTTTAACTTTTATGTAAATTGATTACGAATTTAATCGTATACTATGACTAAGTTGGCAAAGCCCACGGAAAGTGAATTAGCAATTTTAAATATCCTTTGGGAGAAAGAAAATGCAACTGTGAAAGAAGTGCATGAAATCATTCTTAGTAATAAAAAAATCGGGTATACCACCACCCTAAAGCTCATGCAAATTATGAACGAAAAAGGGTTGGTGACTAGAGATACCCAATCTAAAATTCATATATATATTCCGTTGATCAAAAAGGAAAAAATACAAGCGCAATACCTTAGTGAAATGATTCAAACTCTTTTTGGTGGAAGTTCAACTGAGCTGGTCTTGCAGGCTATAGAAAAATATCCGCACACGGAGAAAGGTTTAATATCCATTGCTTCCATGGTGAAGCAGTTGCAAAAAATAAATAATTAATTTTTATTAAAAAAGTATCAATTTTTTAATTCAGTGTATAGCTGTTTACCGCCAGCAGAAAACAAAAAATCTAGAACACTTACATTGTTGATAAAGCCAATTTTGTCTTCAAAAACCTGTTGGTACTTGGGTGTGAGCATACATTGCTGATAGTTTTTCGGCAACCAAGGAGAAAAGTATTTTTGCTTTTGATCTAGTTCTTGATCTACCCTATCGGTGATTGAACTTATTTCCCAATTTGCTTTGAGCTGCCCATTTAGCCAATGCTGACAGGCCAATAAAAAATCAATTAATTTTTCCTGCTTTTGGGTATATAAGTCCGAAAGGCTTTGCTCGTAATACTCAAAATATGGGGCTCTTTTATAAGCCGTAATGAGGGCTTTAAAATGTTGTGCATGCCATGGGCTTTCGTAATCAATGAAGATATCCCCAAGGGCTGTTTTCTGATCTCTCCCACCGATGATGGGAATGGATAAATTTAATGGACCTTGCGCAGTAAGTATCACCATTCTATTTTTGAAACTCATTTTAGAAAATGGGGCTGTAGCATCATAATTTACTTGCTGATGCTTTAAAACTGTTTTTATAAAGTCAATGGTACCAAAGTATTGTAAATCCGTAAATAGCATGTCTTAACAAATAGTTGTGTAAATATATTTTTTCAAGCACCAAATAACTAATAATTTCAACAAAATTTTCAAATGCATATCAATAAATATGTTTTCTGCAGCTTGCTTTTCTTGGTCATGGCTTGTAGTTCGCCCAAGCCCTTTGTTTTTAAAGGCATTAAATCGATCAAAATAGACAAAGCGAGCCTTGGTAAAAATATTTTTAATGCAGACTTTGAATATCAAAATCCAAATAATTTCAATCTTGTTTTAAAAAATTTAGATTGTGCCGTTTTCATCAACGATGAATTATTTACGCAATACAAATTAGATACCCTCTATAATATACCTGCCAATGCCAATTTTGTATTGCCTGCAAAAATGCAGGTGGAACTTAGTTTATTGCTAAAAAACAGCGTCGATATTTTATTCAATAAACCAATGAAAATTGGTGTCAAAGGGATGGCTACCATATCCAAAGGAATGTTTACTAAAACCATTCCCATCTCTTTTGAAACCACACAAAAATTAAATTTAAAAGAAGCGCTACAACGTTAGTGGCCTTGTCTTATTGATTCCAAGTACTTGGGCTTTCTCTCCATTGCATTAAAGTAGTTTGTGTAGCTGCATCTATATCGCCTTTTTCTACCGCTAAATCAATCAAGCTTGCATAATTGGTTAAAGAATAATAAGGAACGCCAGCTGCTTTAAAAGCTTCATCCGCTAAAGCAAATCCATAATTAAAAATAGACACCATACCTACTACTTCTAAACCAGCATTTCTTAAAACATCCACCACTTGTAAACTACTTTTTCCGGTAGAAATTAAATCTTCAATGACTAAAATTTTATTAGTCGTCGCATAAGCGCCTTCAATTTGATTGCCTAAGCCATGCTCTTTGGGCTTGGGTCTTACATAGATATAAGGCAGCTTCAATTGATCGGCAGCCATGGCGCCCCAAGGAATACCCGCAGTAGCTACCCCAGCCAACATATCAGCGCCTTCAAATTTTTCAAATATAACATTGCACATTTCACTTTTGATGAAATCACGTACATAGGGAAAAGACAAAACTTTTCGGTTGTCACAATAAATTGGACTTTTCCAGCCACTTGCCCATGTAAATGGATTATTTGGGCTTAATTTTACAGCACCTACTTGAAGTAATTTTTCGGCAACGGCTTTTTGATTGGTCATAAGGATATTTTCTTGCTGCGAATTTAAAGTCAATTTGCTAGATTCACTTCAGTACTTACTAAATACTATACACATTTTTATGCCCAAACAAATAATAGCAGCCGGCGGCCTAGTAACCAACCCTCATGGTGAAATTTTGTGGATTTTTAGAAGAGGCTTTTGGGATTTGCCCAAGGGGAAATTGGATGAGGGGGAAACCATTCAAACTTGTGCGATTAGAGAAGTCCAAGAAGAAACAGGCATTCAACATATTCAATTGCATGAATTGCTAAATTTTACCAACCATCTTTATTTTGATTCCTATTTAAATGAAGATGTAGTCAAAAGAACGTATTGGTTTCATATGACCATTGCTTCTTTACAAGATGGGAAGCCTCAAACTTCGGAAGACATTGAAAAAATTGAATGGCATTCTTTAGCCACCGCTAAAAAATGTTTAGAACAAACCTATCCAACGATAATAGAAGTTATAGAAGCCTATCGGTTGAAAATAAATCTTTAAAACTTAATCAATTATTTATTCAAGCTGTGAATCACCGCCTCTGGTAAGAAAGGAGAAGCATCTCCCCCGTTTCTAATGATGTCTCTCACAATGGTTGAAGCCACTGAAGTATATTTAGGTTCCCCTGTTAAAAAGATGGTTTCAATATGCCTGTCCATGGTACGATTGGCATCAGCAATAGTTTTCTCGTATTCAAAATCGCTCACATAGCGAATGCCTCTTAAAATAAATCTAGCCCCAATTGATTGACAAAACTTTACAGTTAATCCATCGTAAATGGCTACTTCTACTTGAGGTTGATCTTTGTAAATTTCATCAAACCATTGTTTTCTTTGATCGGCTGTAAACATGGGGTCCTTGGAAGCATTGATACCAATGCCCACTACAACTTTATCAAACAAGGGTAAGGATCGATTTATAATATCAATATGCCCTAAAGTAACAGGGTCAAAAGTTCCAGGGAATAAGCAGATTCTTTGCATGCAATAAAAGTATGAAAATTGTTAGAACAATGGTCATTAAGCAGGATTAGATCTTCCAGTAAGTAGGTACAAACAAGCCATTCTCACGGCCACCCCATTTTCAACCTGGTCTAAAATGATGGAATGAGGGCTATTGGCCACCTCACTGTCCATTTCCACTCCGCGATTAATTGGGCCGGGGTGCATAATCAGTATTTCTTTATTGAGCTTATTAAGCCTATTCATGGTGATGCCATAAGCTAGGTTATATTCTCTCAAAGAGGAAAACAAAGGCTGGTTTTGCCTTTCTAATTGAATTCTAAGCACATTGGCTACATCGCACCAAGCCAAGGCTTTGTCGATATTGTATTCTACCCGTATGTCCATGGCTTTTTCTAAGAAAGTAGGTATTAGCGTGGGTGGTCCGGAAACCATCACTTCGGCACCCATTTTTTTTAATAAATAAATATTACTTAAGGCCACCCTGCTGTGCATGATGTCTCCGATAATGGCCACTTTCAGTCCTGCCAATTTTCCCATTTTTTCTTGCATGGAAAATGCATCTAATAAGGCTTGTGTGGGATGTTCGTTGATGCCATCTCCAGCATTGATAATGGCCGCGTCTATATGTTTGGCTAAATAATGTGGTGCACCAGAGGCGCTATGCCTCATCACCACCATGTCCACCTTCATGCTTAGTATATTATTGACCGTATCTAATAAAGTTTCACCTTTGGCAGCAGAAGAGTTGGAAACGGTGAAATTGACTACATCTGCCGATAAACGTTTTTCGGCCAATTCGAAGGAAATCCTAGTTCGAGTAGAATTCTCATAAAAAAGGTTCACAATGGTAACGTCTCTTAAAGTGGGAACTTTTTTAACGGGTCTTTGTAAAACTTCTTTAAATTGAGTAGCTGTAGATAAAATAAGTTGGATATCCTCGGTTTGGAGGTCCTTGATACCAAGAAGATGTTTGGTAGTTAGTGCCATTAAAAAACAAAATTAGTACAATTTTTTCTAATCAACCAATAAAATAACGTCATCCACCCCATCATTCTCCTTCCATCTAACTTTAACTTTATAGGGGGTTAGATCTACCATTTCTTTACCCGTAAAGTCGGGCTGTATGGGTAATTCTCTACTAGGCTTGCGGTCTACGAGTACACATAGGCTCACTTTGGCTGGTCGGCCAAAGGACAATAAGGCATCTAAAGCGGCCCTAATGGTTCTCCCGGTAAACAATACATCATCTATTAAAATGACTGTTTTACCCTCAATACTAAAAGGCAAATCGGTGTCTTTGGCCAAGTGTAAGTCTCTTCTAATATCGTCTCTGTAAAAAGTAATGTCTAATTTTCCATAATGTACTTGATCAGCCGGTAATTCATTGTGTAAAGCGGCTACAATGCGGTCACTTAAATACACCCCCCTTGGTTGCAGGCCAACAATAACCGCATTGGTTAAACCAGGATAAGTTTCTAAAATTTGATGTGCCAGCCTTTTTACGATGCTGGGAAGTTGTTGCTCGCTGATAAGGGTCATTCCTTAAAATTTTAATAAAATTACATCCTTTTCTTGAATTATATATAGGCGTTAAACCATTCCCTTTGTATTTTGCACCCATGGTGGGTATTCAACAACTTAAATTAGTCCAATTTAGGAATTATGTTCAAATGAATTTTGAATTCACCCATCGTATTGTGGGCATTGTGGGCAGCAATGGAACTGGGAAAACTAATTTATTGGATGCCCTGTATTATTTATCTTTTACCAAAAGCTATTTTAATCGCCCCGATGCACAAAATGTGCACCATGCCCATGAAGGTTTGAGAATTGAAGGATGGTATAATTTTCATGAACAACCCACCCCCATCACTTGTATCATTAGAGAGAATTTAAAAAAGGAATTTTATTTTGATGAGGAATTGTATACAAAAATGTCGCAGCATATTGGTAAAATACCCTGTGTGATGATTGCCCCTGATGATGTACAAATTATTACTGGATCTAGCGAAGAGCGAAGAAAATTAATGGACAGCTTGCTTTGTCAAATTTACCCACCCTATTTAAAGTATTTAATTCAATACAATAAAATCTTATTGCAAAGAAATAGCTTGTTAAAAAATGCTGCTGAAACTGGTCAGTTGGATATGGTTTTGCTTGAAACTTTAAATGGGCAATTAATAGAAAATGGACAACCCATTTATAATTACCGAAAAAAATTAATGAATGAATTGTTACCCTCCATTATAAAATTATACAATCACTTAGCACAAAATAATGACCAAATAGACATTCAATACCAAAGTCAATTAGACCAAGATTCCTTTGAAAATTTATTGCTGCATTCTTTACCGAAAGACAAGGCAGTCTTAAGAACTAGTACTGGTATTCATAAAGATGATTTGGTCATCACCATTCAAGGGCAATCCTTCAAACAAGAAGCTTCGCAAGGGCAAAGAAAAAGTTTATTGTTTGCCCTTCGTTTTGCAGAATGGCAGTTCATTAAAAATAATAAAGGGTTCGCTCCTATTTTGTTGATGGATGATATTTTTGAAAAATTAGATGAGCAAAGAATGATTCAATTACTAGAATGGGTCAGTAACTCCACTGATGGACAAGTATTTATTACAGATACCCATAAAGAAAGGGTGGCTGATTTATTAGGAAAATATTTAAGTGCTTATCAACTCATAGAGTTATAATATATTGTAAATTGCCCTCTATGGCTACATTTAAAATTGGTGATGCATTAAAGCAGTTTGTGCAAGGGAGCAGATTAAAAAATGGAATTCAATCTGCCCAAATTGAAGCGGTATGGTTAGAAATCATGGGCGTCACCATTGCCAAGTATACAGATAAGATATACATCTTTAATCAAAAGCTTTTTATTGAAACCAGTGTGGGCCCTTTGAAAAATGAATTGGGCTTTCAAAAAATACAAATCATTGAAAGGGTCAATGAAAAAATGGGTGCTAATACCATCTCAGAAGTAATCATAAAATAAGCGGTTGATCCCTATTTGTCTAAATAATCGATGTAGCTTTTCTTTTGCATGATGGTGGCTCCATTCATAATAAATACTGTAGGCCAAACCCTTGCAGCCGTTTTGATCATGGTAATATCCCCCATTAAAATTGATTCTTTGGCTAAACTATTTTTTGCCCCCTCTTTATCGGCACTTACGATGTATACGTATTTGTACTTTTCATGTAATTTTTTAAGTAAATCTTCCCAAGGAATCGAATTTTCAACCTTACCTGCAAAAACAAGTACATAAGGTATGGGGATAGAAAAAATGGCTTGAGTACTGTCTTCCCCATTCAAGGTATTCAACCCAAATTCTGCAATGGCTGCTTGTAATCCATTGCCTTTAGTCATGATTACTTCTTTTCTATTTTTATAGACATAAGTGGAATCAAAATTTTCTGGAAAATGATTGGCATCAAAGGAAACTAATTTCCCGTTTTTCTCAAATTCCATTAGAATAGAAATACTGTCTGGAATGGCCCCTGCTGGTTGCTTCATCTTTTCAATAATGTCATTCCCTGTTTTGTAAGGCAAACAATCAATGATAGGCAAATGATTCAAAACATAATTTTGACCATAGCCAACGCCTAAGATGGAAAGTATAAGTACAAAAATGCCCAAGGCTTTGTGTATAGAAGTTTTATTTTTTTTCTGATTGAAAAGCAAAATTACAATGGCGATAAATAATATAATATCCTTAATAAAGGAAGTCTTTGGCGTGAGCGGAATACAATCCCCAAAACAGCCACAGGTTTTTATTTTTCCAGATAAATAAGCATAACCAGTTAAAAAAGTAAAGAAAACAATCAAACCCAACAACAACCATAGAGTTTGTTTGTAGGGAAATTGTATCAGTAATGCAATGCCTGCCACAATTTCAAGTGTATTCATTACGAGCGCCAAAGCCAAAGTGTAATCTGAAAAGAAATTCATTCCCCAAACATCAAAAAATTCTTGCATTTTGTAACTAAGGCCTGAAGGATCATTGGCTTTAATTAAACCAGAGAAGATAAAAAGAAGTCCAACACTCCATCTTAAAATTTTCAAGAAGGTTTGCATAGGTGAATTTTTAATGTTTGCCTTCTGCCATTTGTATCAAAGCAAAAGCGGCATAATTTAATATGTCTACAAAATTAGCATCAATTCCTTCGCTAATTAAAGTTTTACCGTCGTTGGTGATAATTTGTCTTATTCTCAACAGCTTCATTAAAATTAAATCGGCATAACTTTCTTGGCTCATATCTCTCCATGCTTCACCATAGTCATGATTTTTATCTAGCATGGTATTTTTTGCAAAAAGCACATTGGCCTGATATAAGTTTTGTACTTCTTGAACTGGTAATTCTTCTACTTTAGGATCTCCTAACTTAAGTTGAATAAGACCGATGACGGCATAATTCAAAATACCTTTAAATTCTGATTGTATATCGTCCTCCACTTTTTGATTGCCTATATCTTGTATGGTTCTAATGCGCAATGCTTTGATGAAAATTTGGTCAACCACAGATATAATTCTTAATACACGCCAAGCGGTACCATAATCCTTAGTTTTTTTTAAAAATATATCACTGCAAGATGCAATGGCTTGATCAAATTGTGCGGAAGTTTGACTCATTAAATTTGGCCTAGTTACTTGGTTAATTAATATCTTTGAACCACTGCAAGATAATCAATAACGTGCTTAAAATAAAACTATGTTTAAAATTCCTGCGAAGGATTTAGTATGGGCTATTACTGGCCCTCAGGCAATGGGCATTATCAATTGCACCAGCGATTCTTTTTATGCGGCCAGCCGTCAAGAAAATGGGGACAAAGTATTATTAAAAGTTGCTCAATTTATACAAGAAGGAGCCGTGCTAGTGGATATAGGGGCACAAAGTACTAGGCCTAAAGCAAATATTATTGGCGCAGAAAATGAAATGGAATTGCTTCTACCTATCCTAAAAACTATTAGAAAAACCTACCCTGATTTATTGATTTCTGTCGATACTTTTTATGCTTCTGTTGCAGCAACTGCATTGGATGCAGGAGCAAATATCATCAATGACATTAGTTGTGGAAGTTTTGATCCTGAAATATTGAATGTGGTGGCTAATTACAAGGCGGGTTATATTGGCATGCATCTTACAGGGACGATTGATCATATGCATGAAATTTCCCCAAGAGAAAATTTAATGGATGATTTAGTCGCTTATTTCGTAGAGAAAAAGAAACTATTATCAAAAGCAGGCATTCATCAATGGGTGATCGATCCAGGGTTTGGCTTTGGGAAAACAGTAGCCGAGAATTTTGAATTAGTAAAACAAATAGGAAAATTAAAAGCTATTGGACTTCCCATTTTAATTGGTGCCTCTCGCAAATCTAGTATTTATAAAACACTTGGACTAAGTGCTGAAGAAGCTTTAAATGGCACGACCATGGTCAATACGGTGGCTTTAATGAATGGGGTGAATGTGCTTCGGGTACATGATGTAAAAGAAGCTGTAGAATTGTGTACCCTTTTACCCTATTTAAATTAGTGCATAAAAAAATCCCTCCGATCGCTCGGAGGGATAGTAAAATATAATAAAGTATTTTATTTTTTTGGTGCAGCTGGTGCAGCGGTAACATCTTTTACTTCAATATCAAAAGCTAAATTTTCATAAGCTTTGATATTTCCATTGGCTTGAGGGCCATAAGCCAACATAGCTGGGATGTATAAACTTCCTTTGCCACCTTTAGCAAAATATTTAAGACCAATGTCCCATCCTGGGATGACAGCACCAGTGCCTACTTTAACATCATATGGTTTTGCAATAGAATCTTTAGCACTTAAATTTGAATCAAAAACATCCCCTTTAAATGTATAGCCTTTGTAAAATACGCTAGCAATTTTTCCAGAGTCTACTTTTTTAGTCGCATCGCCAGCTTCTTTGATCGCTATAAATACCCCTTCTGGAGATTTGATGGCGGTGATTTTATTCTTTTCCAAATAGGCAGCAATGGCAGCTACTTCTTTATCTTTCTCAGTATCTTGTTCTTTTTTGTAATCGGCATCTACTAATTTGACATCATTAAAAACATTAACGATTTCGGCTTTGCCTAAAATTACATCGCTGGTTTTAAACACACTGTTGAGTTGTAAGGCACCCATTTTAACAAGGGTATCGATACTTAAAGAAAATTCAACGATGTCTCCTTTTCTACATTTTAAAATAATTTCTGTAAAAGTGTATTTCCCTAAACGAGCAGTATCTACTGGAAAATAGACAGGAATTACTCCAAAAGTAGAACTTAAAATACTGTCTTTAGATTTTAACTTGTACTCGATGTTTAATTTTACGTATTGACCTTGTACTAATTGTTTTTCATTACCACTTCCGTGTGTAATTTTATAAGGCATACCTGATGGGGCTTTTTCGTATTGATTACAACTTGCAAATAATACAATAGCAGCCACTAACTTTAACGTTGATTTTATCATTTTTTATAATTGTGTTAATTGTGATTTATAGTTTTCTATTATGGTTTTAAAATCATTGAATGTTTCTTCTACACTTTTTTTAGAGTTCCCTCCAGCGGCATTGGCATGTCCTCCTCCGTCAAAATGTGTTCTTGCAAATATATTAACATCAAAGTTACCTTTGCTTCTAAAACTCCATTTTCTTTCTTCTTCTCTATCGATCACAATGGCGGCAAATTTAATTCCTTCAATGGACAATAAATAATTAACCAATCCTTCCGTATCCCCAGTTTTTAATTCAAATTTATAAATATCTGTTTTAGGAATGGCCATCACAGCAGTTTTTAAAGCCGGGAAAACATGCATTCTATTTAAAAAAGCATTGCCCATAAATTTCAATCTTCCTTCTGTGGAATTGTCGTAAATATGCTCATGGATGATCGAATGTTTTAATCCTAGCTCTTTCAAATGTGCTACTATTTTGTGCACAGAAGCGGTAGTAGATGGGAATCTAAAAGAACCCGTATCGGTCATTAGTCCTGTATACAAACAAGCGGCAATGTCTAAATTGAGCAAATTGCTATGACCTGATTGAACGATAAAATCATAAATCATTTCACAAGTAGAGCTCATTTTTACATCACTTATACCATAGCCAAAGGACGGAGTATCAGGCTGTTGATGATGGTCAATGAGTATTTTTATTGCTTTGGATTCTTTGATAATGGGTTCCAAATGCTTAGTTCGATGAAGAATATTGAAATCCAAACAGAAGATATAATCTGCCTGCTGCACTATTATTGTCGCTTTTTCTTTATTAGACTCAAAATCCACCACTTCTTCAGTACCAGGCATCCAATCTAAAAAAGCTGCCCAATTGGTGGGAGAAACCACCGTAACCTCATGGCCTAAGCCCTTTAAAAAATGATATAAGGCCAAACTTGAGCCCATGGCATCTCCATCTGGTTTCTGGTGCGCCGTAATAACCGCCTTAAAAGGTTGATTAAGAAAGGGATAAAATTGGTCAATTGCTTGCATAGATTTGCAAATTTAGCACAAATCAGATGTTTTTCATTAAATTTGCGGCTTCAATTACAAACTGATACCATTTATGAACAATAGAACTTTTACCATGATTAAGCCAGATGCCACTTCAAAAGGCTATACTGGTGCAATTTTAGATCAAATAATTAAGGCTGGATTTTCTGTAAAAGCCATGAAATGGACAAAATTGACAGTGGAACAAGCAGGTCAGTTTTATGAAGTACATAAAGAACGTCCTTTTTATGGTGAATTGGTTGCTTTCATGAGCAGTGGCCCTATTGTAGCAGCCATTCTTGAAAAAGAGAATGCTGTAGCAGATTTTAGAAAATTAATTGGGGCAACCAATCCTGCTCAAGCAGAAGAAGGCACCATTAGAAAGAATTTTGCAGCATCCATGGGTGAAAATGCGGTGCACGGAAGTGACAGTGATGAGAATGCACAAATAGAAGGTAATTTCTTCTTTGCAGCTACAGAAAAATTCTAATATTTATAAATCTACCCTTAAGAAAATTTAAGGGCAGATTTATTTTTTATAATATTTTTTTTACTTAGGCCCTTACTAAAATTTAAGGGCTTATTTATTTCTTACCACCTCTAGATATAGGCTTACCATATTTTTTTTGCATGATTTCTTTTCGATTCTTGCGCACATTTACTTTACTATTTTTTGCAGATTTTTCATGAAAAGAAGCACCTACTTCCTCTTTTTTAGGAAGTTTGATTTGAATGATCTTCATGCGCACTTTAGGCTTCTCGTCTTCTGTCAATACATCAGAAATTTCTAAAGTTTCAGGCAAGTCCAACATAGGAATAGGCTGCTTCATTAATTCCTCAATGGCTTTTTGCAAAGGTTTTTCTTTCTCTGTGATAAAAGTGATGGCAATCCCTTTTTTATCCGCTCTACCTGTTCTTCCAATTCGGTGAATATAATTCTCTGGCACATCGGGCGTATCAAAATTAATTACATGGGTTACTTCTGCTACATCAATACCTCTGGCCATAACATCGGTGGCAATAATGTATTTGTAAACCCCTGCTTTAAATTGTTTTACCGTATTAAAACGATGATTTTGTTCTTTGTTAGAATGGATCACGCCTACTATTTCAGGAAATTTTGTTTCTAATTGTTCATACAGCTGGTCTGCCAAAGCCTTGGTGGCAGCGAATATCAAGACCTTTGTCATAGCTTCGTTGGCACTTAATAACAATTCTAATAAATTTACTTTTGTATTAAAATTTGGTACTGAGTAAGCGGTTTGAATAATATTTTCCAAAGGTGTTCCAGTGGGTGCTGCTTCTACACGCACCGGTGCACTAAAATATTCGTTCATCAATTTTTCAACATCTTCTGTGATAGTGGCAGAGAAAAGTAGGTTTTGTCTTTTGGCAGGAAGTAATTCTAAAATATTCGTGATTTGTTTTCTAAAACCTAAGTTCAGCATTTCATCCATTTCATCAATGACTAATTTTTTGATCATTTTTGTTTTGAACGCACCATTCATAGCTAGGTCAAATAACCTGCCTGGTGTGGAAACCAAAACGTCTACTCCTTTTTCTAATTCTAATTGTTGGGTATTAATGTTTACTCCTCCATAAACACCCACCGTGATCACACTCATGTAGGTGGTTAATTTTTTTGCAGCTTCCACAACTTGTACCACCAATTCTCTAGTAGGCACTAAAATTAATATTTGAGGATCTTTGCTTTTGTCAAATTTCCATTGTCTCAAACAAGGCAATAAATAAGCAAAAGTTTTTCCAGTGCCGGTTTGTGCAATCCCGCATACATCTCTACCCGACATTACAATTGGGAATACGCGGTGTTGGATGGTGGTAGGTTTTGTAAATCCTAATTCCTCTACTGCGCGCAGTAAGGGGGTGTTGATATTTAAATCTTGAAAGTTCATAGTGTAAAATGTGCTGCGAAGGTAGTTTATTTAAAATGGAGGTAAAGAGGATGGCCGTCGCTTTGCTCCGTCATCCTCTTTACCCTTGTTTTTGAAACAAATTTTAGAGGATTACCTCACTTCGTTCGGTGATCCTACCTACCCTTGTTTTTCAAACAAATTTTAGAGGATTACCTCACTTCG
>CAINEG010000046.1 GCA_903847655.1 uncultured Bacteroidota bacterium | reverse complement strand
GATATTATCAAGGATAAGGATAATAGTCGTCGTCGTATGTTAGAACAAGCAGCTGGGATTACGATTTATAAAACACGTAAAAAAGAAGCGAAGAATAAATTAGACGCAACTGAACAGGATTTGGCGAGGATTGAAGATTTGATATTTGAAATTAACAATCAATTAAAAACATTAGAAAATCAAGCGAAGAAAGCAGAGAAGTATTTTGAAATTAAAAAGGATTACAAGGATACAGCTATTGAGCTTGCAAAAGCAGCATTAGAGGGCTTTAACATTAGCTACAAAGAGTTGAACGAGCAGCAAGATGCAGAGACAGACAAGAAGTTTGAATTAGAAGCATCCATTGCTTTGGAAGAAGCTGCACTTGAGCAAGAGCGTGTAGGTTTTATTGAAAAGGAAAAGAATTTGCAAACCATGCAGCATGCGTTCAATGATTTGTTGCAAGATTTGCGTTCTAAAGAAAATGATAAAAACTTAGCCGCACAACGACTTGATTATTTAAATGATAAGGAAAAATCTTTACAAGAATTTTTAGCAAGAGCGGAAGGACAATTAAAAACGATTGGTGACTCCATTGAATACACCAAGTTGCAAGTGGTGGATGAGGAGAAAATATTTCAAGATTTTAAGGTAAGGGTGGAACAATCTCAACTTGAATTAACCAATAAACGTACCGACTTTGATGATCAAAGATCAGTGCTAGATAATTTAAGACAACAATACCAGCAAATTCAACGCAATCAATTTGATGCGGAGAAAAAAGTGGCTGTCGCAGATACATCCATTCAAAATATACAAAGATCACAACTCCAGTTAGAAGAGGAGCAAGGACAAAGGGTTACACAAATTGAAACTATAACAGCGCAACTAGCAGAAAAAGAAGCTGCATTGGCTTCTAATAAAGCACATTTGGCTGAATTACATTTGCAACATGACAATGCAAAGGCGGGGATTTTTGAAACGCAGGAGCAATTAGAAAAATTAAGATCTCAATTGGCCGATGAAACAAGAATATTAGATGCCAAAAAGAATGAGTACGATTTATTGAAAAGTTTAGTGGACTCCATGGAAGGGTATCCTGATAGCGTTAAATTTTTACATAAAAATACAGGGTGGAATCATAGTGCACCTATTTTATCTGACATTTTATATGTTAAGGAAGAATATCGCACCGCCGTGGAAAATGTATTAGAGCCTTATTTAAACTATTATGTTGTCAATAATTTACAAGAAGGGTTGCAAGCAATCCAATTGTTAGATGAAAACAAAAAAGGAAAAGCTAATTTCTTCTTATTGGATCAACTAAAAGGAATAAGTGCTGTAGCTGCGCCTGCTAATACTATTGCTGCTTTGTCAGTGTTGGAAGTAGATAATAAATATGCTGCTTTGGCGAGTCAATTATTAGGTAATGTATTTATTGCTGAAAATGAGCAAGCTTTACAATCCGAATTTGACGGTATCCTTTTAGAAAAAACAGGTAAGTACGTTAAAGGGAAGTATACCTTGACTGGCGGAAGTGTAGGAATTTTCGAAGGTAAAAAAATTGGCCGTGCAAAAAATCTGGAAAAATTATTAGCCGACATTCAATCACAAGAAAAAATTGTGAATGAATTAAAGGAAAAAATCCAAGTAAAGCACAATGCTGTTTTAGAATTTAATGAATTGTTGAAGGAGAATGAGATTAGAGCTATAGAGCAATTGGTGAATACTTTAATTAATGAAGTGTTTGCAAATAAAAATAGATTAGAAAATTTACAATTAGCCCAAACCTCTGCAGCTACTAAGCTGAAAGAATTTGAAGAAAAATTACAATTTGAGCATACTGCAATTGCAGATACAAGAATTGCTTTTGATGCATTGAATATATCCTTACAGGAAACACAAACTAAATTAGAAGCCATTGAGTTGGCTTATCAAGCTGCTGAGCAAGCCTATCATTTAGCATCCGGTGAGTTTAATGAAATGAACTTGCAATTGACAAAGCAACAAAGTAAAATTGAGGCTTTACAACAAGAAGTTTTGTTCAAGGAAAATCAATTGAATGATTTACATGCACAAATTCAAACGAATAGTGTTCAATTAACGGAAGCTTCAGCGGCAATCATTGAAAGCAGAGAACAATTAACTTCATTACAAGAAGGCTTAGTTGAATCAATTAGGATTAAGGAAGAAGAAGAATTAAAATTAAATGAAGCGGATCAAACTTATTATAAGTTAAGAAATGATTTACAGGAAAAGGAAAGTGCATTGAGACACTTAGTGAAATCAAAAGAATTGGTAGATCAATTAATTAATGAGATTAAGGATAAGTTGAATAACTTAAAATTACAATT
>CAINEG010000045.1 GCA_903847655.1 uncultured Bacteroidota bacterium | reverse complement strand
CATATTTTTCCGATAAAGATTCAAATTTATCAAGATTTTTCTCTATTAGAAACAAGAAACCATATGAACTTACACCTATTCATGAAAGTAAGATTGAAATTCTTGAATCATTAACTAAGAAAAAAATCGTTAAATTAAAAACATTAAGTTCCGTTAATTATGATACCGGCAAAATACGTGAATTAGTCAATATTTTAAGTGTAGAACGTGCAGATAACTACAATCAGTGGTTAGAAATTGGATGGGCTCTCCATAATATAGACCCTAATTCTCAAGATTTACTTGACATTTGGATAGAATTTAGTAAGAAATCGGCAAAATTCCAAGACGGTGAATGCGAAAAAGAGTGGGACCATAGTAAAAACGAAGGTCTCACTTTAAAAAGTCTTCACTATTGGGCAAAAATTGACAATTATCAAAAATATGTTGAGTTCAAAAATAAAGACCTTGATAAATGGATTGATATTAGTGTTAAGACACAAACCAATTATGATATTGCATTTGTCCTTTTTAAGATGTATGAGTATGAATTCGTATATTCTGATAAAGAATGGTACACTTACAAAAATCATCGATGGGTTCGCGATTCTGACGGAATGTCTTTAAAACAGAAAATCTCAATTGAACTATGCAAAAAGTATTTCCTAATCATTAATCGCTATAATGCACTTGCATCCAGTGGCGATACAAGCGATGAAGAGAAAGAAGAGTATAAGAAAAAGGGAAAAGAAGTTTTAGAACTTACTAAGAAATTAAAAACAACCGCGTTTAAAAATAATATTATGACAGAATGTCAAGAGATTTTTTATGATAAAGATTTTACTAAAAAGATTGACATGAATCCATATCTTATTGGTTTTAATAACGGCGTTTATGACCTTAAAAAAGGTGAATTCCGCGATGGTCGACCAGATGATTATTTGGAATTGAATCAGGATCTTTTTCAGCGGCCGATATGACTTCTGCATTAACAGATAAATCATTCGATATAATTCTTACATTAACATCCATAATCGCTTGATTATCTTTGGCAATGTTTCCTGCTTTCCAAATACCGGAAGCTAAATCGAAAGTACCTTGTTGAGGGCTTGCAGAAACAAGTTCAAAACCAGATGATAGCAATTCTTGTAATTCAATTGCTGTTGCTGCCCCCGGCCCTTTATTAGTTAAAATTACATGGATATTAAAGTTGTCACCAATGCGAGGATTTGGTTTATCTAAATTGATAGAAAGCTCTAAATCAGCTAATGGAATTCCACTAGGATTAACATTTAGTTGTTGGAGAAAGATGTTATTATCAGGATTAAAATCGCTGTCAGCAAATACTTGAATCAAGTTATTGATGCCAC
Source organism: uncultured Bacteroidota bacterium (assembly GCA_903847655.1). The sequence goes on along the minus strand of CAINEG010000045.1, from coordinate 196 downwards.
CTGAGCCAATCAGTTTCCCTGTGACCATTAAAGTTGCCGACTCATTCGCATTTAAGCTTCCAATGTTGGCAACAATATTATTGGATGATAGACCAGACGAGCCTTTGCTAGTGTTAGAACTTATGTTTAGAACATTTTCAAGAGGAAAATCATCTTTAATAACAACATTAGTAGCAATTGAATTTCCTATATTTTT
>CAINEG010000044.1 GCA_903847655.1 uncultured Bacteroidota bacterium | reverse complement strand
CCTGCTGCTCTTAGGGTAGCTGCTACTGAACAATATTTATCTATGGACAAGGCGCAAGCTTTTTCTGCTTTCTCTTGGGTCATACTTCCTTTAAATTTGAATACCATATGCACAGTCGACCATAAGGCCGGTTCTTTTCCTGTTTCGCGTTCTCCATCAATGATCATTTCAAAAAATTCAATGGTTTCTTTTTGTTTGTTTAAAATCATTACAATATCTACACCACTGCAAGCGCCCAATGCACTTAATAAAGTTTGCATAGGTCTAAGGCCAGTGCCATGGCCTCCTTGCTCCACAGGGATGTCCATGCGCATGGTATTATTTGCCTCGTCCACCGCATTAAAAACAAATCCATCATTCATTCTTGTCACCACCATCCTAGCCATAAAATAATAATTGTTAGTTAATTGAAATATAAATTCCAATGATTATGCAAATGTAATTCAAATAGATAGTTACTTTGCATTAGAATACGAAAAAAATGGAACCATTGGTTTATCAATATGATGCCCCTTTTACCTTAGAATGTGGGGTGCGCTTGCCTCAATTGAAAATCGCCTACCATACTTATGGGACTTATACCCCTGGTAAGAAAGTGGCTTGGGTATGTCATGCATTAACTGCCAATTCAGATGCTGCAGATTGGTGGAAAGGGCTAATTGGAGAAGCTTATTTAATTAACCCAAATGATTATTTTATTGTTTGTGCCAATATCATTGGTTCATGTTATGGATCTACGGGTCCATTGAGCACTGAAATTGTGGGCACTTCTATTGGATTTGAGCAATTTCCTACGGTCACTATTCGTGATATGGTGCAAGCACATATTTTATTGCGCAAGCATTTAGGCATCGATGTCATTGATTTATTATTGGGTGGAAGCATGGGTGGTTATCAAGCCTTGGAGTGGGCCATCTTTGAACCCAGCCTAATTAAAAAAATGTTTTTAATTGCTACCTCACCATCCGAAAGTGCATGGGGGGTTGCCGTTCATACCGCACAAAGATTGGCCATTGAAGCCGATTGTACTTGGAATGAACCAACACCGAATGCAGGGGCCAAGGGTTTGAAAGCGGCCCGTGCCATTGGCATGTTGACTTACCGTAATTATGGCATCTTTCAAGAAAAGCAAACCGATGAGGATCCTGAAAAAATTGACAATTTCAAAGCGTCTTCTTATATCAATTACCAAGGAGATAAATTAGTAAAAAGATTCAATGCCTATAGTTATTGGTTGCTGACTAAATCAATGGACAGTCATCACTTAGCAAGAAAAAGAGGCGGAGATTTAATAGCCACTTTGCAATCCATTCAAATTCCTGCCTTTATTATTGGCGTGAACAGTGATATATTATGTCCTTTAGATGAGCAAAGATTCATGGAACAACATATGCCCCAAGCCACCTTGGTGGCCATTGATTCTGTGTACGGACATGACGGATTCATCATTGAATCGGTACAAATATCCGCTCATTTAAAAGCCTGGTTGGCCAAACAAGCTTAATTAGCTTTAATTTTACAAAAAAGAGAAACCTATGAAATTTTTAAGACAAATTGGGGAGTACTTATTTATTGTAAAACGCGATCCAAATCAAGAAAGATCAGGTATGATGAAGGCCATGCATGGAATGAATCGCATCTCTTTACTCGTTTTTTTGTTCGGATTAATCGTGATGATTTTTAGGTTCTTTATCCTACCTTATTTTAAGCATTAAATTATTTGTGCTGTATTGTTCTCAAAATAATATCAGCAGCTACTTCAGTTGCTTTTTCCCCTGTATACAATTTATTTTTTAGTACTTGGTAATCGGCCTGTATATTTTTCTGTGTCGTAGGATCTTCTAATAATTTTGTCAATTCAACTACTAAATGATCGGTAGTCAAATTTTCTTGAATCAATTCTTTCACCACTTCTTTATCCATAATTAAATTTACTAGGGCAATGAATTTAATTTTTACAAAGCGCTTTGCTAAGGCCAAAGTAATGGGGTTGCCTTTGTAACAAACCACTTCGGGCACGCCTAATAAAGCGGTTTCTAAAGTGGCCGTGCCACTGGTCACTAGGGCAGCCTGACTGTGTTGTAAAAGGGCATAAGTGCTAGCTTTGACCACATGCACATTGGGTTGATGTGGAATCAAAGAAGCAAACCAATCATCGTCTAATCCGGGGGCTTGTGCCACCACAAAATGATGGCCAGGAAAATGAATGGCCACAGACAACATGATGGGTAATTTTTTTTCAATCTCTTGTTTTCTGCTTCCGGGCAATAATGCAATGATGGCTGCGTCTTTCAATTGAGGCAGGGGATGTGCTAGATTTTCTTGGGCTGCAATTACTTCCATTAAAGGATGTCCAACATAATCTACTTCCCAATCCCATCTATCTTTAAAATATTTTTGTTCAAAAGGTAAAATGCATAATAACTTGTCAATGCTTGCACGCATGGCAGGCACTCTATTTTCTTTCCAGGCCCAAACCTGTGGGGCTATAAAATAAATCACTTTTAATTTTTCTTGCTTGGCCCATTTAGCAATGCGTAAATTAAAACCAGGGTAATCTATACAAATGAGAACATCGGGTGCAAAAGCTTTAATATCTTTTTTACAAAAACGAATATTCTTAAGAATCGTAGGTAAATTAAAAAGCACTTCCACCAATCCCATAAAGGCTAAGTCTCTATAATGCTTTACTAAATGACCTCCTGCTGCTTGCATTAAATCGCCACCCCAACATTGGACCACGGCATGGTTATCCATTGTTTTGAGCGCTTTAATTAAATTGGCGCCATGTAAATCTCCGCTGGCTTCTCCAGCTATGATATAATATCTCATTTATAAAAACCATTTACACGCAATAGCGATGACTGCGTAAATACAGGTGGTAAAAAATACGCCCTTGGCTATTTTATCTTTTTGTTTTTGAAAGAAGATGGTCAGCACCACTCCGTTAATAAGCAGGGAGATGCTAATCATAGCAGATAAAATAGATTTTTGACGATTCAGTAAATCTAGAAATTCTTCTAATCCAAAAGCACTAAACTTCCACTGATAAAAAATAAGGAAGCCTAAAAATGGCATGGTCAAGCCCACTAATACACCAATGATATAATTGTCTTTTACCATTTCCATTTTTTAGAAAGCTTTTCTTTTATCACATGATTAGTAAGATCAAATTGCACAGGCACCACACTCACATAATTGTTTTTCAAAGCCCATACATCGGTGTCTTTTGATTTATCAAAATTCACAAACTCCCCAGTCAACCAATAGTATTTTTTTCCATGTGGGTCGGTTCGTTCTACAAACTTCTCATCATATTTGGCATAAGACTGTTTGCAAATTTTAATGCCTTTGATTAAATCGGTGGCCACTTTTGGAATATTGACATTCAAACAAAGATGTTTGTCTAAGTTTTTATCTGCCAATAATTTTTTTACAATAATTCTAGCATAATGTTGCGCTGCTGTAAAATCGGCCTCAATGCTTAGGTCCAACAAGCTAAATCCAATGCTTGGGATACTTTCAATTGAAGCTTCTAAGGCAGCCGACATGGTGCCTGAATAAATGACATTGATAGAATGATTGGCGCCATGATTGATCCCACTTAAACAAATAGAGGGTTTGCGGTGCAATACTTTATCCACGGCTAATTTTACACAATCCACAGGGGTGCCGCTACAAGTATAGGCTTCTACACCATCTACAATATGCGCTTTTTGTAATCTTAAATGTTGTCCTAGGGTGATGGCATGGCCCATACCACTTTGAGGTTTATCGGGTGCCACCACCACAACCTTACCTAGGTCTTTGACCGCTTCTACCAAGGCTTTAATACCAGGGGCACTAATACTGTCGTCATTGGTGATTAAAATAACTGGTTTTTCTTCTTTCATCTTTGCCATAATGCAAGTTACCAAGATAGGCCCGCGCAACAAAATAAAGAAAATGCTAAAAATATTTGGTAATACTAAAATATTTAGTATATTGCACTAAAATTATTAGTTATGTCATACGCAGGAAAAAATTTAAAGTACATCAGAAAGCAGCGCGAATGGACACAAGAAGAAATGGCCAATCAACTTCAAATCAAGCGCTCCTTGGTGGGGGCTTATGAAGAAGAAAGAGCCGAGCCTCGCTTGGAAGTAATGGAAACCATTTGTGCAAAATTCTCCATTAGTTTGGAAGAATTCTTATTCCAAGATTTGGCCTTATTAAGCGCCAATGGAGTGGATTCAAATGGTTCCAGCAATAGCTATATGGAGCACCGCAGGGCCATGAAATCGGACAAGTCCATTTCATTAGCATCAATGGTCACTTTTGTACCAGTAAAGGCAGCAGCAGGTTATTTGGCTGGCTATGCCGATCCTGAGTTCCTAGACGAATTGAATACGTTCACTTTGCCTATGTTGGCTCCAGGCGACTACCGTGCTTTTGAAATTTTAGGGGACAGTATGTTGCCCACCCCAAGTGGAAGTGTGATTGTGGGAGAGAAGGTAGAAAGCTTTAAAGAGGTAAAAAACAGCAATACTTATATCGTTGTATCCAATGCTGATGGGGTGGTATACAAGCGTATTATTACCAATGACGATCGTTCAAAAGAAGGAAATGAGCATAAAGAGGGAAAGCTTACTTTATTGAGTGACAATCCTTTATATGAGCCATATCAAGTAAATGCAACCGATATTGTAGAGATATGGAAAGCGGTCTACATCATACATAAAGCAGGGGCGCAACCCATGTGGAATGTGGATCAATTGGCCGGCGTGGTGAACAATTTACAGGATCAAATTACTAGTTTGAAGAAAAAATTGAATTAGAATTTATAAAATATTGTAAATCAATTAATTAAATTACAATATTTATTCCCATTCAATGGTCGCAGGAGGTTTAGAGCTGATATCGTAAACTACTCTGTTAATACCACGTACTTCATTGATAATGGCATTGCTTACGTGGGCTAAAAACTCATAGGGTAAATGTGCCCAGTCAGCGGTCATGCCATCTACTGAGGTAACGGCCCTCAATGCAATGGTGAATTCATAAGTACGTTCGTCGCCCATCACTCCAACACTTTTTACTGGTAATAGGATGGTTCCAGCCTGCCATACCTTAGTATACAAGTCAAATTCTTTTAATGCATTCATGTAGATATGATCGGCTGCTTGTAAAAGGGCTACTTTTTCAGGCGTGATATCACCCAATATTCTAATGGCCAGTCCTGGTCCTGGGAAAGGATGCCTATTGATTAAGTGGGCAGGAATACCTAATTCAAGTCCCACTTTTCTTACCTCATCTTTGAATAAATATCTAAGGGGCTCCACCAATTGAAGGTGCATGGTATCGGGTAAGCCACCTACATTGTGGTGAGATTTGATGGTTTGAGAAGGGCCATGTACGCTTACACTTTCAATCACATCTGGATAAATTGTACCTTGACCTAAAAATTTGGCTTCCAATACTTTAGATGCTTCTATTTGAAATACATCTATAAATAGTTTTCCAATAATTTTTCGCTTTTCTTCAGGCTCAGACTTGCCTGCTAAGGCATCATAAAACATTTGTTTAGCATCAATGCCTGTTACATTTAAGCCTATAGATTGATAGATGTCTAAGACATCCTGAAACTCATTTTTTCTAAGTACCCCATTGTCTACAAATATGCCATGTAATCGATCTCCAATGGCTCTATGAATAAGGGTAGCGGCTACCGTGCTGTCCACACCACCACTAAGTGCCATAATTACATGATTATCCCCAATCTGCGCTTTCAGCTTGTCTACGGTTTCTTGTACAAAGGAGGAAGGGGTCCAGTTTTGATGGCAACCACAAAGCTCTACTAGAAAGTTCTGGATCAATTTTTTACCTTCTGAGGAATGGTATACCTCGGGATGAAATTGAAATCCATGCAATGGATGGCCAGCGTCTTGTTTTTTTCTAAAAGCAGCTACTGGAATACTGTCTGTATCGGCCAAAAGTTCAAAATCTGCTGGCAGCTGTGTAATGGAATCACTATGGCTCATCCAAACCTGGCTATTGTTGGCTATATTTTTAAATATGACATCGTCCTTTTGAATGCGCAATTGGGCTCGACCGTATTCTCTTTTGTTTGATTTCTCTACCTTTCCTCCAAAGTTCTTGGCACTTAATTGGGCACCATAACAAATGGTCAATACTGGAAGTTTATCCAAAATGGCCTTGATGTCCACATTGGGCGCATCTGCTTCGTTGACACTGGCAGGAGAGCCGCTTAAAATGACTCCTTTTAAGCTGGAATCAAAGTCAATTTTACTATTGAAAGGCTTTATCTCGCAATACACATTGGCTTCTCTTACCGCGCGGGCAATAAGCTGTGTATACTGGCTTCCGAAGTCGAGGATGAGTATCTTTTCAGTCATAGCGCGAAGATACATAAAAAAAATCCCGCCTCGAATGCTCGGAGCGGGATGGGTATAATTGATTAATTAATCTTAATTATCGAAAAAGCAGGTACTAAGCAGTTGCTTTAACAGCAACGTGTTTAGCCAATTTGCTCTTTAAATTAGCTGCTTTGTTTTTGTGGATAATGCCACGTTTTGCTAATTTATCAATTTGAGACATGATATTCGGCAATTTTTCATTGTAGACTTTTTGATCGTCTACGATTTTTAATTCACGAATAGCGTTACGGGTAGTTTTACCATAATAACGGTTGCTATCGCGACGTTTTGCTGCTTGTCTAATGTCTTTTTTTGTAGCCGAATGATTTGCCATGTACTATTTAATTTTCAGGAGGGCAAAGGTAAGGTACTTAAACAAATAATTAAAATTAAAATTGAAAAAAAAGCGATTTCTATATAAATATATGATTATCAGTGCTTTATACATATTTTACAATCTAGTACTGCTGCCTTCCTTCCTTTGTCCTTTAGAAGGCTAATTTACCACTTTTAAACAGATATTTGTAGCACTAGAAAACAACCCTCAGTCCCTATAAAAATGACAATTGATAAATACCATCACTCACATCAGAACGTAGCAGATAAATTGGTGAGAGAATATGAGGGACCCACACCTTTTGCCCTTTATTTAAAAACCTATTTCGCTGCCAATAAAAAACATGGGAGTAAGGATCGTAAAAGTATTAGTGCTATCTGCTATGAATATTTTAGAAAATTAAGCGCTGAATTTCCATTGCAAAATTTTATTTCACCTGCCATTGATATTCCAAAATTTATCGGTGCTCATTTACAACAACCTTTATTATTTATTCGTGCAAGGCCAGGTAAAAAAGAACTAGTCAAAGCTAGCTTGGAAAAAGCCGGATTGTTTTTTGAGACGATGAATGAAATGGCATTTGCATTGCCTAATACAAGTTCGCTTCAAAATATTTTAGTATTGAATAAAGACGCTGTCATTCAAGATTTAAATTCTCAAGCACTAGCTTCTTTGCTAAAATTAATTCCAGCCACCGAAAAACCATTGGTGGCCTGGGACGCTTGTTCGGCCAGTGGGGGTAAATCTATTTTAATTAAAGATTTTATTCCCAACGTACAATTACATGTCTCAGATATTAGAGAGAATATTTTATTCAATTGTGAAAAGCGTTTAAAAGAAGCAGGGATTCAACCTGCCTCTTTACAAGTAGTAGATATTACTTTGCCCTTTGCTATTAAAAAACAATTTGATTTTATCTTTGCCGATTTACCTTGTTCTGGATCTGGAACTTGGGGGCGTACACCTGAAAATTTGATTGGCTATACCCAAAAACAATTGGACTATTTTACTACACTGCAAGCAAATATGTTACAACATTTAACACCTGCTTTAAAAGTGGGTGGCTATTTATTAGCCGCTACTTGCTCGGTCTATAAAAATGAAAACGAGGCGCAGGTTGAAAAATTATTAGCCACAGATAAATTCAAATTAGTTGCCCAGCAATATTTCATTGGTTATGAAAAGCATGCCGATACGCTATTTGGGGCATTGCTTCAAAAAATTGCCGATTAAATTAAATAGTGAATGGGGACTTGGGTAATAGATGGCCACTTTGTATAATACCACCTGCCACCACATCATCGCCTTCGTAAAAAACAGCACTTTGCCCAGGCGCAATGCTTTTTACATTTTCATAGAATCTAGCCTGCACGCCATTATTGGTATTGGATAAAGTACACAAAGCGCCTTCATCTTTGTATCTAATTTTAGCCATTAGTTCCATCTCATCCGCTATATGATCGTATTTGATCCAGTTTAATTTAGCGACCAACATATCATTTTGGTCCAAATCATTTTCATCTCCAATCACGACTATATTTTTAATGGGATCTATGGATACCACATAGGCAGGTTTGCCCAAAGCAATTTCTAAACCTTTTCTTTGTCCGATGGTATAGAAAGGATAGCCCTTGTGTTTGCCTAATCTTTTTCCTTTAGTGTCTAGGAACCATCCGCCATTGACTCTTTCTTCCAATCCATCCACACGTCTTTTTAAAAATCCACGGTAATCATTGTCTGGCACAAAACAAATTTCATAGCTCTCACTCTTTTTAGCCAGCTCGGGATAACCCATGTCAATGGCCATTTGTTTGATGTCTTTTTTATGCATGCCACCCAAGGGTAAAATTGTTCTGCTTAATAAATCTTGATCCACACCCCATAAAACATAACTCTGATCTTTGGTGTTGTCCAATCCTTTAGAAATCACATAACGTCCATTGGTATGTTGACGCACTTTAGCATAATGCCCTGTGGCAATAAAATCACAGCCTAAAGCATCAGCTCTTTTTAATAAGGCCCTCCATTTAATATGGGTATTGCACATCACACATGGGTTAGGAGTGCGGCCTGCTAAGTATTCTTCCACGAAGTTCTCGATCACAAAATCACCAAATTCATCTCTAATGTCTAAAATATAATGTGGGAAGCCATTGTTTACTGCCGCTAATCGGGCGTCATTGAAAGAGTCAATATTACAACAACCTGTTTCTTTTCCGTTGGCATTGCTAGTGGCATAATCCCAAGTTTTCATCGTAATGCCTATTACTTCGTAGCCTTCGTTATGTAGCATTAAAGCCGCTACAGTGCTATCGATACCGCCGCTCATAGCGACTAAAACCTTGCCTTTCTTGCTCATAGTGTTTGGCCAGTTAAAAGTTGGCTTGGTACAAAAGTAATTCATCTTTACTAAATCACAGAATGTTCATAAAATGGGCTAGGGTTTTCAGTTCAAAATTCTAAAAAATACTATCTTCACTTTCAAACGATGATATTATAAAACGACTAAAACACAGAAAATGATCAAGCTACAAGTAATCGGAAATTTGGGTAAAGATGCCCTAGTGAACAATGTAAATGGCAAAACTGTCATTAATTTTAATGTTGCTCATACAGAACGTTATAAAGATGCGCAAGGCAATCAAAAAGATAGAACCACATGGGTGGATTGTTCTTATTGGACTGACCGTACTGCCGTGGCCCCTTATTTAAAAAAAGGAACTCAAGTATATGTAGAAGGAACGCCTGATGTAAGATCTTACACTACTGCGGATGGAAGAAATGGTGCTTCTTTAACTTTGCGCATTGTATCTGTTCAATTGTTGGGTGCTAAGCCTTCTGGATCTGGCAATGCCGATGCAGCTGGAAATCCAGCAGATCAAAATACGGGCAGTAGTTACAATCCTTCTCCTGCAAGCGCAGGGGGGAATGAAGATGCACCCGTAGATGATCTTCCATTTTAGTGGAGTATCTATTTTAATAGACAAATATGAGTTGGCAATAAGTTGATAAAATAAGGGCTTTTTTATCTCCTATTTTACCTAGGCCTATTTACCTTTGAGCCTCGAAAAAAAACTGCGATGAAAATAATGAAATTTGGTGGGACCAGTGTAGGCAAGCCTGAGCGCATGCATCAAGTATCTCAATTGATTACGCGAGATAAAGAATCTACCATTGTTGTACTTAGTGCTTTAAGTGGCACCACCAATGCCTTAGTAGAAATAAGTAAATCTTTGGCATCTACCAATAAAAAATCTGCCATTGAAAAAGTAGAGGCATTGGAAAAACAATACCGTGCTTTTATTCTCGAATTACTTTCAGGGGAAGCTTTGCGTGCAAAGGCCAACGATATTATTACAGAGCATTTTGAATTTTTACGCATCACGCAAAAGATTTCTTTAAGCGATGCATTGAATAAAGATATTCTGGCGCAAGGAGAACTCATGAGTACAAAACTTTTTTCCTTGTATTTAGAGCAAGAGAAAATAGCGCATGTTTTATTGCCTGCCTTAGATTTTATGCAATTGGATGTAAACGATGAGCCTGATTTAGTGGCCATAGAAACTAAACTAAAAGAAACTTTGGCTGCGCATTCCACCACGAAATTATTTGTTACCCAAGGATATATTTGTCTTAATGCCAAAGGGGAAGTAGACAATTTGAAAAGGGGAGGGAGTGATTATACTGCATCGTTGATAGCGGCTGCAGTAAAAGCAAGCGTATGTGAAATTTGGACAGACATTGATGGCATGCACAACAATGATCCAAGGGTAGTGGATAAAACAGTAGCTATAGAGCAATTAAGTTTTGATGAGGCAGCTGAGCTAGCTTATTTTGGTGCAAAAATTTTACATCCCACTTGTATTTGGCCTGCACAACTAGAAAACATCCCCGTAAAATTATTGAATACGATGCAGCCTTCTGCTGCAGGTACAGTCATCAAAAAAGAAGCAGGCAGTGTAGGGGTGAAAGCAGTCGCAGCCAAGGACAATATCATTGCGATTAAAATAAAAAGTAGCAGAATGTTATTGGCTTATGGCTTTTTAAGAAAAATATTTGAAGTGTTTGAGAAGTACAAAACTTCTATTGATATGATTACCACTTCGGAAGTGGCGGTATCTGTAACTATTGATACAGATATTCATTTAAATGAAATTATTGCAGAGCTAAGCTTAATTGCTTCTGTTGAAATAGAAAAAGATCAAACCATTGTTTCTATCGTGGGGAATGAAATAGCTAAAACAGACGCGGTATTGAAAAAATTATTTGCAGCCATCAATGAAATTCCGGTAACCATGGTAAGTTATGGGGGTAGTCCGCATAATATTAGTTTATTGTTGCCAAGTGAATACAAAACCAAGACTTTACAATTGGTCAATAAGGGCCTGTTTAATTTATAGTAGTCGCTTATAGAAGCTAATTTAATTAGATCACTCTCGCTCTCCGCTGTGCATGACGCTAAAAATGACTACGTTCATCTAAAATTGTGAACTCGCTTCGCTCAAACATGCACAATTTTTTAACGATGAACTTAAGTCATTTTCTTAACGCTATGCACAGATGTTCGCGATGAGTTAATCCAATTATATTATGCTTCTTTTGAATTAATATAGGCTACAAAAAAAGCCCCTCGAGAATCGGGGGCTTTTTTATATTTTATAAAATTTAAATAAATAGTGAATAAATCATTAGATAAATAACAAAGCATCACCATAAGAGAAGAAGCGGTATTTATCCTTGATCGCTTTTTTATAAGCTTCCATCGCTAATTCATAGCCAGCAAAAGCGCAAGACATAATCAACAAGCTAGTCTTAGGTAAATGAAAGTTAGTCACTAAGCTATCTGCAATATTAAAATTATAAGGAGGGTGAATGAAATGATTCGTCCAACCTTCCGCTGGTTTTAATAGACGCTGAGCAGTAACACTGCTTTCCATGGCGCGCATACCAGTGGTTCCAATGGAACATACACGACGACCATTTTGTTTTGCTGTATTTATAATCTTACAAGCTTCTTCATCTATCTTGAAATATTCAGCATCCATTTTATGTTTGCTTAAATCTTCTACTTCAAT